>DATFCH010000556.1:0-2754 GCA_035253345.1 Nitrososphaeraceae archaeon | reverse complement strand
CAATTAGAAACTTATTAATATTAGGATTTACTTAAAATACCGTAATTTTTTAAATTTAAATTAAAACTAAAAAAAGGATAAATGTTAACATATTTACAAATCGTATTACATTCTATAACGATAAATGGATTATTTAATATTGATGTTTATGCTGGTGTTCTCAGTGTTTTCATTAAAATTCTTTGTGCTAAATAATACTTCGGATAATATTTTTGCAGTATAAGATGAAATTGAATATAATACTCACAAGAAATAACTTTTCATATCCCTTCTAGTAGCAATAAAAAACCTGTGAGTCGGG
Source organism: Nitrososphaeraceae archaeon (assembly GCA_035253345.1). Classification (GTDB taxonomy): domain Archaea; phylum Thermoproteota; class Nitrososphaeria; order Nitrososphaerales; family Nitrososphaeraceae; genus TH1177. The sequence continues at coordinate 2,453 of DATFCH010000556.1, read as the reverse complement.
CTGATCCGGAGATTGATTGAAGTATCAGATACTAGGCATAGTTTTTTACGTTAATTCTTATTAATTTTGAAGTTTTTAACAAAATTATTATTGCTCTCACATTGAATAATTTAATTATCTATTTAAAATATTTTTCCAAGCCATGTTAAGTAAAAATAATTAATACTAGAAAAACCCAAGGTGGAATGATTCGTACAATATTTTTAAAATAAATCAAAAAAATGAATCATTTCAAAATTGATAATAACGTATAATATCAGAAAGACTATTTTTAAAATTTAAATAAAATTTTATAATCTAGACATAGTTAATTATACTCATATTACGCAAGGAATCATCTTTTGTTTCTGTGAAAAGAGATACAAACATTGGATATAATCTATATGTGGATATTATATATTACTTCACGAATTAATACTGCCTAATATTTATAATACGAAAAATCATTCCAAAATCATTGAAAAGAGATTGGGTTAAAATTAGAAAAGATTTTCCTATTACAAAAAAATATTCATATCTAAACAATGCTGCTATATCACCAATACCTATACCGGTATATAGGGAAGCATGTAGATTTTATAAAAATTTGCTTGATCATGGAGGAAAAATATGGGAAAAATATATTAAAGTTAGCGAAGAGACAAGAAAAAGATATGCAGAATTTATTGGGTCAAATGACTCGGAAATAGCGTTTACACATTCAACAAGCGAAGGAATGAATATTATTTCTCATATGCTTTCGAATAGAGGAATAGTAATCCTAAACGATCTAGAATTTCCAGCCTCCAATTTACCATGGATTAATAATAATCCAAAAAATATAAGATTTGTTAAAAGTAGAAATAACAATAGAATCGAAATAAATGATATAGTTGATTTAATCAGTGATTTAGAATCAAAAGACGATAAAAAGATTGTTAAAACAGTAGTAACAAGTCATGTACAATTTTCTACGGGATATCGAATAGATTTGAATAAACTCAGTAAATTTACAAAACAAAAAAAAATCTTATTAGTCGTCAATTCTACACAGTCTCTCGGGTCTCTGTATTTTAATGTCAAGGAACAAGGCGTAGATTTTGCTGCTACCAATGGTCACAAATGGATGTTATCTTCTTTTGGTATTGGAGCAATGTATATTAATAAAAAATATTTAGATGAAGATCAATTAAAACCACCATTCTTTAGTCATTCTGGACAAAAACAAATTGATAATTATGAAAATAATAAAAAAGTCGAAATATCAGAGAATGCAACAAGATTTGAAATCGGAACTCCTCATCTTCAGAATATAGTTTTATTCAATGCTGCTATTAAGTATATTTCAGATGTCGGTATAAAGAATATTGAAGGTAAAATTTTACAATTAACAGATTATATTATAGAAAATTTGGAATCGCTTAATTTTGAGATAATCTCTCCAATAACAAATAAAAACGAAAGATCTGGAATCATCGTTTTTAAATCAAAAAAATTATCTCCTTTAACCGTTGTCAAAAGATTAGAAAAAGAAAATGTAATTGTATCACAGAGAGGCAAAGGCATAAGAATTTCTCCACATTTTTATAATAATGAGGAAGATATTGATAAATTAATTTTATCATTAAAAAAATTATAAGTTCGTAGATTGATTAGTACCATTGTAAAGTTGTAAAATTCGCAATAATGAACATGATTTGAAGTTTAGAAAATATAATTTAACTAACTAAAGCCAAGTCTAGGAAATCTTTCTAAATTAAATGTACTATTATATTATAAATATAAAAAAATAGAAGTTATTAAAATAGCATTCATTTTCTCGAACTTTATAATTACTACTTGTTGTTATATTGTTTTATCTAAATGTAGAGAATTATTTCCTTTTTATTTGCATATTCTTCTCGACAATCTTAATTTTATTATACTTAGTATTGAATTAAAAGTTGTAGTTCTTATTATGATTTAAGTTTAGAAATTTTTTTGTATTTTTCATGAATACGAAATTTTGTATTTATAAATAAGTTTATAAAACTATTTTCTGGTCAAATTTCATATGCTGCCCTAAGAACTACCTCTGAAAGTGCAGGATGTATATGTATTGTATTAGTGATACTGTTAATCGTACCATCACCGGTTCTCATGGAAACTAATACTTCATGAATTAGAATAGAAGCATCAGTTCCAATGATATGACATCCTAGGATCTTTCTATTTTCTTTATTTACAAGGAATTTTACAAAACCCTCTTTATCTTCTATCGCATGACCCATTGCAGTATTAATGTATTGATATGTAGATTTTACATATTGTATGTTGTTGTTCTTTTTTAATTCTTGTTCAGTGAAACCAACACCTGCGACTTGCGGAGAACTAAAAATTGCATGGGGTATTGCAGTATAATCAACAGGTTTTTTTTGATCAGGATATACAATATTATTGTAAGCATATTGTGCTTCAAGATTTGAATTATGTTT
>DATFCH010000555.1:0-4231 GCA_035253345.1 Nitrososphaeraceae archaeon | reverse complement strand
TTTATAAAAGAAAAAAATTTTAAAGGAAGATAAAATAATATAAATATGAAATATCCTATAGTTTTTAAATCTGTAAAGATCAGTGATGAAACACATAAAAAACTTCAATCTATTGTTAAAGTAAAAGAAACATTTGAAGATGTAATAAAAAGACTTTTAGATAATTATTCAAAAGAGAAGGACTCTCTTATGCAGGTCTTGAAAATTCCTGGAAAGCGTAATATTGAAATAAACTTTACTAAAAAGGAAAACTACTGGACTGATAAAGACTATGATTTATTTGTTAAAAAAATATTTAGCATGGATGAAGCCGAATGGAGGGAAAATGTACTAAAAAGAATTGCCAACAATGAAGTATGGTTTGAAGAGATATTGAGATATCGAAATGAATAAAAAATTAAAAATGTCTATTGTTTCATCATAATTCATTTAGGAAAATGCATATATAGTAATTTAAAAGGTCATATAATCCATCACTAAGGAAAAAAACTAAAAGTTTTTTTGATTCTATTAGTTAATGTTCATAATTACTCATAATATTTTATATGGGTTTGGAATTGTTATTATTGAGTTGAGAAATATGTGATTAATCTAAAATTTTTTTATATTATGATACCTAACCTAGCTATAATGAGAACTCGAAGTTCTCAGAACCAAATTTGGTTGAGGGTATAAGTTATTGTTGTATATTCTCAATTATTTTACTAGCCTCTTCATAGGAAAATGCTTTTAAAGTCACAGTACGTGTATTTCCTTGACTTCCAATAGATAACAGACAAGACATCAATGCTTCATCATTAGGAGCCTCTACTAATGATACTCCATCATATTGACCCAACGTATAATATGTTTCTATTAGTTTACCTCCAATATTTTCTAACATTGATTTATAAATATTAACTCGTTTTGGAGAATCTTTTACATTTTTTATTCCCTGTTCGGTATAATTCCAGAGAATTATATAGAAAGACATTAAATGTGGATAAAATAACCAATGGATATAATCTTATCGCTTCAATAGGATACTGTTCTATAATTTTCATATTTCGTCAAATAACAAATCTCAAATTTAAATTATATGATCATAGTTCAAATTAAAACTATTTAGTAAATTAATAAACTATAAATTAATAAACTACAAAAATGTAACAAAAACAGTTCACACACCTCCGAGCCCGTACTATATCGAGGTTCATATACAAGCTTATTGTATCAGTAAGAGAGAAAGGATAGATGCCTAATGCCGCAAATACTTGAAACTGTTCTTAAACATGAAGAAGAGATTAGCAATAATGCCAATAGGCAGTTGATATATGAATACCTGGATAATATGTCGAGCCTTTGGTCTGTGTTTTGACGTTGTCTAAATGGAAAGATTGAGGAAATAAAAGAGATTTCATTTTAATTATTGTAAATTTACCTTCATCTACCAGCAGTAGAATTGAGTTCACTTCTTGAAGTTGGAATTTCTATAAACGGAGTTGCACCTTCCCCTCCACCACCAAGAACTAATGGAAGTTTACCATTCCATCTTTGAGCTTTGAGCCATTCCAAATATGTTAGACTTTGTCTCAATTGTTGATCAATAATATTAATTGCCTCTGATTCACCTTCAGCTTTAAGGACATTTGCCTGTTTCAAACCTGTAGCTTGGGCTATAGCTGCTCTTTGTTCTCCTATCGCCTTTGCCTCAGTCTGATTAGCTTCAATTTTAATTCTGAGTAATTCATTTTGTGCTTGTAAAGCTCTCTGTTGAGCTTCTACCTTGGCTTCAATAGCCTCAGTAAACTGTGTTGAAAATCGAAATTCTGTAATTGATAATGTTTCGAGGACAATATTATAGTTAGCAAGACGAGCTTGAATTTGCTGTTCAATTTGGTTCTTGACTGTTTCTCTATTAGTTATCAGTTCCTCAGCATTGAAACGAGCTGTAACCTGTTTTACTGATTCTTGTATAGCTGGAAGAATAACCCTATTTGCATAATCATATCCTAATTGCCTGTAAAGTAATTGTACAGCTTCTGGTCTTATATGATAGTTTAGGGCAACTTCTGTATCAACTTCCTGAAGATCTTTTGAGGCAGAGGAAGAGCTTACAAGTACCTTTTGTGTTCTAACTTCAACAGGCATTACCTGGTCACGAAATGGAACTACAAAATGTAGACCTTCCCCAAGGCTAGTATTTGGTTCGACTGCGCCAAATTGCAATAAAACACCCCTATATCCTGCATCAACTGTTTTAACACTAGCTGTAACTAAAACTATAACAATAATTAGTCCAATAACCGCGGGAATTATGACTCTAAACAATGATTTATTATATTCGGAAGTAGTGTTTGATTCTAACGGTTCACCTTCAGGAGTTACTCCTCCCCTTGGGTATTGCTTCCCAAAACTAGAAAAAGAACCCTTCTGACCAAGACCAAACCTACGTTTGTATATTTGATATGCTATAATCCCCACAATTATAATAGTAAAAGCGATTCCAATAATTGCACTGATTTCAACCATTGTTTTATTTCCTTACTGATTACTATTTTATTATTTTCTAATAAATATTGTTAAAAAAACGTAGAATAATCGGACATTTTGGACTAGGGCTCCTTTAACTACAATTATCAATAATACTAATTTAAAAATAAAGAAAAAAGATATTTAAAATATACTACTTATCATAAATATACTTACAAAAAATCTTTAAAATATATAGAAAATATTCTTATTTTGTCATGTCTATGTTATTAGCCATGGGTAGACAATTCCCTTTTTTAAAGTCATATTATTTATCAACTAGAATTATCCTAAGCTGTTTTATTTCAGAACATATTTGAAGGAAAAAACTTTTATTTATGCACTTCCGACCTTTATACACTAGCATTTGTATTGATCATATAAGTTTCTGCATAAACTAAATATATTGATACAGATTTTTTTATTTTAATAAATTCATTATTTATCAAGATACAATAATCTTCTAACTCATAACGCTAGCATTGTAAGAACTCTCGAACCTGCATGCCCAATAAATTATAGATGAGTCTAAATATTAGATATGCATTATCCTTGATATAATACATAAAGTCTCAATAAGACATCAAACCGAGGCTTCCAATCCCATACCCTCAATCGAATCTCTTCATAATATTTTTAAAATATACGAGAAAAATGTCAAAGCAATACCTAACTTTATTAATTATGTTCCCGGATCCTGTTATAATGTGAACTCGAAGCCCTCAGAACCAAAGTGAAGCAAAAAAGAGAAATTAGATAAAAACATCCCATTTTGGGTTGTGTCTATTAAGATTAAACTTTTTTATTACCTCTTTCCTTAAAAGACAATAGAAATTTTTTAATTTTATTATCTTTAATTCTATTCTAACTTTGTTAGTAAATAAATTATCTAAATACAATACTAGGATAAACCTTAAATAAAATCGGATTTATTATTCTATAAAACATTTTATTCACAAATTATATAAATAAATTCTATTAAGTTGTTTAGATGAAAAGTCATAATATCATCATCTATTTGATAATTCCACTTGCTCTCATTTCTACTCTGTCGTTGGTCGATAACGTAGGAGCACAAACTAATTCAACAACTGCCAACAACCAAACAACCACAATAACATCTCAATCACAACAACAACTACAAAATCAAAACGCCAATCTTACTGCTCAGGCATTACAGAAAACAAATATAGTCAAATTAAAAGATACTTTGACGAACATAAAGTTAGCTATAGTGAATGGTAATACCAAACTAGCATTAGAAGATGTGATGAATGTAAAAACACAATTAGTACAACTAGAACCATCTCCACCGACTAAATTCCTGAATAATATACACAGAGCTATTAGTGCTATTGCTCAATCAGATATTGATAAATCATTGAATATTCTAACAAACATTGAAGTTAGTGTATTAAAAGCAGAGAATTTGATATTCAAAGCTGCAGTAACAAATCCTCAACTAATACAACAAGTCAAAGATTCAGTAGGGAATCCTCAACAGCAGATCCATCAAGTTACTACCGAGAAACAGTTGGATACCGAGAAACAATACGACCCAGTAGAACAGTATGATAATGCAGGATTCAATACAAATTTAGTTGATTTTAATGGTATAGAAGATAAATAAAAAAAATTTCTTTTTTTATAGATTATTATTAATTGAGTATGTATGTATTTATAATCCATTAAACTCTCTACTTTATGTTACTTCTAATTG
>DATFCH010000554.1:0-9906 GCA_035253345.1 Nitrososphaeraceae archaeon | reverse complement strand
TTACAATCCCTTATTCTACAAAAATTCTGATATATCTATTTTGGAGACCAATTAAAAAATGAAAAACTTTTCTTCAAAAGAAATACGATTTTCAGGAGATTCTATAAAGAGTTGCATAGGATTTATTGACTTGGTAGATTCAACTAAAAATACATTTGTAATTAATAATTTAGAATATACCAGAAAATATTATTCTAAGTTTATCAATTCAACTTCAGAAATGATTAAAAATTATAATGGAAAAGTTATTAAAAATATTGGTGATTGCTTATTATTTTATTTCCCGAGAACTACTAATAATTCTGACTCATTTAGAGAAGTCATCGAACTAGGTTTTAAGATTCTAGATAGACGATATTCCATTAATCAAGAATTATCTGATCAACACTTGCCTCCATTTAACTATAGAATTACGATGGATTATGGCGTATTAGATTTGGCTTTAGTTGGTGATTACAGTCAAATTGACTTATTTGGTTCAACTATAAATCTCTGTTCCAAGATAAACTCTTCCACATTTTCCTCTCCTAATGATATAATTATAGGAGATAATCTTTACAGAATTTTAAAATCATATTATAATATACTAAATGATTATAATTTCATAAATATTGGTCAATATAAGATAACAGAACTTAACAGATATTCTATATACAACATTAAAAGAAAATCTATTTTAGATCCTAACGGAAAAAGAAAGATTGGCGTAGAAAGTCTTATCAATAAGAAACAACTAGGTGATTTTAGTAGTAATACTAATTTTGATAACACAAAAAATAAAAACAAAAAAATAATATTAGTAGATGATGAAGAAGATGTACTATTTACTTACAAGATATTTTTAGAGAACTATGATTATGATGTAACTGCATTTAAAGATCCAATTCTCGCACTTGATTACATTAGAGATCTTGCAAATCTTGATGATCCTCTTATTATACTCGATATACGTATGAAAAATTTGAACGGACTTCAATTATATCAACAAATAAAAGCTATAGATCCAACCTTAAAAATAATTTTTATAACAGCATTAGATATTGTAGATGAATTTTCTACAATAATTCCAGGATTATCAAAAGAACATATAATGAGAAAACCTGTTGATAAAAAAATATTTATTAATACTGTAAAAAAACTGATAAAATAACAAAATTAAATTGTATAAAACCAAATATGACGATTATAAAAAATCTCTTGAAGCTAAATAAGTATTATAATTTTAAGCCTATCAATATATATAGATTTACGTATAACAAAAATGCTTATTATTTAAAATCTGTCACTTATAATAAAAAAATACTAAAGCAAAATATTCATAATATTTATCTACTAAAAATATTCTTTTTAATTAAATCTAATTTAAACTATAAAGGAGATAATCAAAAGATTGTCATATAATTTTCTTTTAAGTTCAAATGACAAAAGAATTCATATATTGAAATATGTTTTGTTACCTTCAATATATCTTTCAGTAATTGCCATCATTTCTACTAATGAGAACCTATGGAGAACATCACCTATAGACCATTATTATATTGAATTATTTGGAACAATACTTGCCGGAATACTTGCATTCTATTATATTTATAGAGGTCGTACTTTTAACGATAAATTTAGTCTATTTATTGGTATTGGTTTTTTAGTCAATGCTCTAATTGATTTGTTACATGTCGTAGTTTCTTTACTTAATACAGATAACATAGTATTCTTAAAATATTTTATTCCACAGACATGGTTTGCTGGAAGATTATTTCTAAGTACAATGCTAATTATAGCCATAACCAAATACTTTTCTTTTTCATCAACTAGTATTTCGAATATACAAAAACAAAATCGAATACAAACTGATACAAACAGAACTAAAGAATATAATAAATCAACTACACTACTTTTACTTTATTTAATAATAGCCGCTTTATTTTCTTCAATTATAGCTATTAGCTCACTTTTTATTATTTTTCCATTTTCAGTTATTGATAACATACCTGTACATAGACCATACGAACTTTTTCCTTTAGGATTACTTATAATTTCATTATATTATTTCTACAAAAATGGAATCTATAAATATAAAGATATTTTATACATTAGTATAGTTATTTCAATTGTAGTGGATATTTTTGGACAAATAATAATGTCATATTCTGCAAACTATTTTGATACATCTCATAGCGTAGCACACATTTTAAAAGATCTAGGTTATTTTATTAATGTTGTAGGACTTGCATTATCTAGTATCCAATATAATAAAAGATTTAGAGAAAGTAATAGAAAATTAATTGAAAGTAATAGAAAATTAATTGAAAGTAACGAATTACTTAATCAACAGTATGAAAAAGTAAAAGAATCAGAAAAGATGAAGTCAGAATTTATTAATATAGCGGCACATGAGTTGAGAACACCTATACAACCCATACTTGGTCTAACAGATGTTATATATTCCAAGATTAAAGATGAAGAACAACGCCAATTTTTAGAAATCATAATGAGAAATGCACAAAGACTAAAACGACTAACTGATAATGTATTGGATGTAACAAAAATAGAAAGTAATTCGTTAAAACTCAATAAAGAAATATTAAATCTTAATACGTTCATTTCTGAAATTTTAAAAATTTATGTTAATCAAATAGTAAAACAACAAATGGCAAACATAGTTTACAATTTCAAACATACAGCTGATATCATTGTTGAGGCAGATAAAGATAGAATATCTCAAGTTATTTACAACCTTCTAGATAATGCTTTAAAATTTACACCTCAAGATCAAATGATATTTGTTATTATAGATAAAAAAATTGATGAAAAAGAAGTACAAGCTATTGTAAGTGTAAAGGACAATGGCAAAGGAATCCCCGATGAAATATTATCAAGATTATTTATAAAATTGTCACCAACCGACTCTAGTACCGGAACAGGATTGGGACTTTATATCTGTAAAAATATTGTTGAAGCACATGGAGGAAAAATTTGGGCAGAGAATAATCCAGACCATAAAGGAGCGATATTTCGGTTTACATTACCACTTGTATTACAAACATCGGAAGAACTACAACAGATAAAAACTAAAACATCTTAAGAAAAATATGGATTGGATGCTATTTTAGCCCTTACTTATTACATTACTTTAATTTGAATAATTTAATTGATCTACCATACTCGGTATTATATATCCATCTGTTAAAGATGCCATCTATACCGCTTTTATAAATTCCAATCTACAGACTACCGGAATATTTTTTGGTTTTTCTTTTGTACCTGTATTATTAAAGTTAAAGAATTCGTTATTACAAATTATATGATAATAACCATAATAGGAATTATGATGCTTTTTGCATCAAGAGATTTCCATTCAATATTTTTAAATTCTGTTCCTCCTAACGGTACAATCACAATTTCATTTATGCCAATAGGCGCCTTTATGTTATTTATCGGCATAATATCATTTTTGAGGTTAGCAGCAAGAGACAAAGAATTCTATAGGGACCTTATTATTAGAATTGAAAGAGAAACGTCTTTGGTAAAAAATATAATTCCCACAGAAAAAGAGATAGAGATATCTAATAAAATTAAACCATTATTAGAATACTCTAATAAATGGCAAGGGGAACATGAATATAGAATAATGAAAAGTGAAGAGGTAATACAGATAATTCATGATGTTATATCAGAAGTTCGTGAAAGAAAAAGATAGTAATAGTTGGATATCAAAATTAAATGATTATTTATCCTTTGGATAATCTAAATAAAATGTCAGGTTTTTTGTTAGCATTAACTATTTTTCTAATTTCTTAGATTATAAAATACAAAGTATATATCATTATCTACAGAAAATAATGGTTACATTTCTTATATTTGAACTACAAAATCATATCAAAAACAGTTTATACATCCCCGCACTCGTATCTAAAACGTACAAAAGTCTGATTATCAAATAGTTATGATATGTTAGACCAAAATTAAAGTAGGCAATAAGAATATAGTATTTACAAAATAATTTTGTTTGTAAAATTTAAAATTTGTATAACAAACAAATAAATAATTAAGTATATTAAAAATAGAAAATTAATAGATAATCATTAACAACAATAAGATGTTATTTATATCATTATACTTTTGTTAAAAAAATACAGTGTTACAACATTATTTTTGAAAATTCAATCATTTTCGAGATGACTTTCAAGAAAATAGTTTGGATGAAGTAAATTCAATCCACCATCTACATAAATAAGTGTACCAGTAATATAATTTGCACTATTAGAAGATAAGAATAAAGCAACATGGGCTATCTCTTCTGGAGCCCCTATTCTATTGAATGGAATTATTTTGCTTATGTCTTTTTGATTGCCTTCTTTTGCATCTTTATGAATATCTGTTGAGATAATACCCGGTGCAATGCCATTTACTCTTATACCTTTATTTGCTAATTGAAGAGCAATGGTCTTAGTTAAAGTTTTAATACCAGATCTTGAAGATGTAAAAGGGTCAATTCCAGATTGAGAAATAGTACCTTTCTTTATCATATCATCTGATATAGATTCAAAAGGACACGATATATTAATAATTGAATAAGTTCTGTTCTTGGAGTTATTAATGTTTTTTCCATCAGTAATCATTCTATCATTCTCTTTATTATTATTATTATTATTATTATTATTATTAGTGATATATTGAACTAATTCCTTTATACAAAGATATACTCCTTTCAGATTTCGATCACTAATTCCATATTCTTCTAAAGTAAAATAATTAGTATTATCCGATTCAATATAATTAGAAGTTGTTTTACCTATTACTGAAATTCCAGAATTAGAGGTATTATTTATTAATACATCTATACCTCCAAATTTTCTTACAGTTTCCTGTACCAGTGATTGACTAACTGTTGGCTGAGAAATGTCGCCAAAGAAGTAGGCTATTCTACTACCATTACTATTTTCTGGAAACACTTTTGGAATAGCATTTTCAGCAAATTTCTTTAATTCATCATATTGTACATCATTTATCATTATATTATAATTGGATTCATAAAATTCTTTGACTATTGCTTTTCCTATTCCATTACAAGCGCCTGTAAGTAGCAATACCTTTTTTCGTTTTCCATTATTTGAAGAAGCTTTTTCAGCATCTGAAACCAATACTTAAAAATCGTCAATAAAGTATAAGAATAGATCATATATAAAATAATTTTTTTGGCTAAGAATAATTAATAAAAGTAGATTATAATAATCGAATTGGTCTCATTATTAAATACTATTATTAAAACTCATCCACTTGAGAAGCCAATGAAGGTCTTTCTTGTTATCTTGATGGAATTTTTGTAGCGTTGCTTTACATTCTTGAATGATGTCTGAACGTTCAACAGTTATTCCCAATTCAGATAAATATTTATTGAAACTATCAATATGGAAATTCAAAGAATCCTCATCTTTGATTGAAATTATTCCTTCATTTCGATTTGGTCCTCCTTTAAAGATTAAATTTTTGAAAAATCCCGGAGTCGATTCATTGAACATATTCTTTAGATGTATAGCAGTCATGTTACCATTTTCAGGAAATAGATCGTTTAATATACGTAAGCTTTTATTAAAATATTCTAACAAATATTCAAAGTCAAGGTTGTTGCCATCTTTTGTTTTTTGAAGCCTGTAGCCTGACAATGATAACATGAATTTTTCCATTGCACATAGATTTTTTACTAATTCAGGATGATATTGTGATAGTGATTCTCTAAAAAACTTTACTGACCAATTTTCATCTCGCAAGTTTTTATTAAATGCTGAAACCCACATATCTAAATTAAATTGTATATCTTTTGGTATGGGTTTGATCACTGATGGTTTTTTTAATTCTGTTATAGTAGTATCTCTTTTATTTTCAACCTCTGATAATCGGTAGTACAATTCTTTGATTTCTTCTGCTATGTTATTGGGTTTATCCCGAACTTGTTCATTCCTTACGATGTGTACAGTATAACCCATATTTTCTAATGCTCTTTTACGTATTCTATCTAATGTTTTTCTATGTTCTTTATCATGAATTTTACCATCTACCTCTATAATGAGATGTTTTCCGATTATCAAATCTGGTGTAAAGCAATCACAACTTGTATACCAAATTACTTGATTAACCTTATAGAGAATATTTATTTTATTCAATATTTTTCTTAATTTTAATTTAGATGGTGTAGGTTTTGGAGGTTTGCAATAATTTTCCATTAGGTGTTTTATGATAGATTATCTTCGTAAAAGACTTTTTTGAATATTAGATATTCAAAATAATAATCTTTTACTATGACAATGCAATATTTTAAAAATAGATATTGCTCAATTGTAATCTAGAGGAATGTAGGATTGTATGTCTATCTTGTTTAATCAAAACTATTTTTGATAAATGTATTATATTTAATACAATTTTATAAACTTATAATATTATGTTGCTAAAACCTTTATTAATTCGAATTCAAAGCATTAATTCAAAATCTTATCTTGTTCTTATAATAGGTCAGAATAATTATTGTTGAAAAGATAGAAAAACTAGGAAAAAATCCCCATCACCGGTAAAATTTATAGATATGAAATGAATTAGATTATAATTAGAACTCGATCTAAAGCAACAAGTTGAGAGAAGTTCTTTAATTTGATATCATAAAAGGTGTTATAATTGTTATTTTATAACATTTTAGTATTTTATATTAGAGGAAGAGTAAATCCAAATTCTGCCCCTATCCCATTATCATTGTTCTTACCCTCTATTTTACCGCCATGAGCTTTAATAATATGTTTAGAGATATACAATCCTAAACCTAGTCCTTCAAATGATTTTGTATAAAACTTTGAAAACATATTTGGTAATATTTCTGGATCTATTCCTTCTCCTGTATCCTTTACAGTTACTAAGGCATAATTATTATTATCATCTACTTTCTTTTCAATGGAAATAAATATTGCATCATCTTTAGTAAATTTAATAGCATTACTTAGAATGTTAGAAATTACTTCAGAAATTCTTTCTTTATCAGCTTCTATTAACAAAGTCTCTTTAAATGGATTAAAAATTAACCTGACCTTATGATTGCCACTTAAAAAAAGAGTATTATAATCATCTATAATATTTGTGATCACATGATTTAGATCAAATTTTTCTTTGTTTAGTTTTAGTAACTGACTTTCAATTTTTGTAACATCTATTATATCATCTACAAGTCGCTGCAATCGCTTTGCATTTCTAGTAACAGTATCTAATAATTCACGTTGTTCAGTATCTTTTATTTTCGATGAAACAATTTCAGTTAAGCCGAGTATTGGTTGAATTGGAGTACGGAGTTCATGAGCTGCTAAATTAATGAATTCCTTTTGCATTTTGTCATGCTGTTTTAGCTGTTCATTTGCTTCTTTAAGTTGTTTAAACAATTCTGCTTGTATCCAAAGACTTTCAAATATAGAAGCATATGATAATGCAATATACTTGCTATTAGAATAGGCAGCCAATCCTGATGCATCATAAGAATTATCCTTTGCATCATCCCTTGTTTCTATAATTAGAGATTCTTTTTTATCAACAATTACGATTCCAATGCTTGTATTCAAACTCATGTCAATAGGCCTAAGTTCTATCTCAGGGAAGACCAACATTACTTCATTTTTTAGTTGTCTAATTCGGGTTTCATCAGCATGGATTAATATTCTAACCTTTATACCATGTTCTACTGCTTCCTTAAATAGATGCATTATACCCATACGTGTTTGACGTCGAAATGCATGAATTGAAGGAAATATTCTTAGTACTTCTTTTTCTGCTGATTGTATTAGGTCATAAGCTAGCTTTATTGATTCTCTGGGATTCTGAATAATCTCTATTTTAGATGATGATATAATTTCTTCTCTTTTCTCTTTCTTTTCTTCTTCTTCTATCTTTGCTTTTGTAACTAATTTAAGAAACATAGAGTATACTTCTTTTATTAGATCTACCCGATATAATTTCATCATTTTTCTTTTTAATTCTATACTTGACATCATCTTATTATTTCAGAACCATCATCGTTTATTTCACCAATACTAGGCTTTTTGTTTACAATTACCATTTTTCCCCATCTGAATATACATATATGGCTTTATTGTATTATCATCGTTAAGGATACATACTGTAAAATACAATACTGATCCATGGAAAACGTAACTCATTATATAGCAAAGGATTGAATATTTGGCTTGGTTTAGATTTTCTAGCATAAGATAAATAGTATTATAAATTGATGCATATAAAGATCATCCTAAAAAAACTAATCATTTGAAAATAAAAACTTCTGATAATTTAACATTGTTAATTATCATATATAAAATAATTGATAGATTTATCAAATGTAAAGTGATCGATAAAAAATATTTTTATAAATTTTGATTTGATTAATATTTATATTTATTTGGAAAAGAGTCTATAAAACTTTAGATAATTCACTATATTGTTACTCGAGTTGAATGTGCCATAATAATACATCTAAATTGAATTTACTTTTGAGGTATAAAGATATATCAAAATATATCAAAAACGGTTCACATACCTCTGCATTGGTATCGAAAATAGCACTAAATATATTTATTTAATTATAATAATGAGAACTATTAGTTAATGTTATTATAAAATGTTTAATTTCATTTATTACGATATTTCATCCTATAAAAATTGTAAAAAATTTAAAATTGATTTAGAGTTATTTTCCAATAATAAGATGAAAGGGGGAGGATATGGCTCTGGTGCTATCTATTCATCTTATTATCATTACATCATTATTTTGTGTAATGTTATTATTATATGGTTTTTGTATTATTTATTATACTTGGTAATATTTCTGTTAAGTACAAGCAATACAATTTTAAAAACTTTTTAAAAATACAAATTAAGTTTCCAATATAATAATGTAAATGATCATATAAATGATGGTGTATCTCCATAACTAACACATTACATTGTGAGTTATTGGAGTTTCCATCACTCTTTGGTGTTTTCTTCAATCTTTAATAGATATATTAATACATAAATATATTGGTAATAATTTTTAGGCGCCTAAAAATTTTATTAATAAGAGCATTTTCACCAATTTGAAATATTGAATTGAATACAAATAAATAACCTATAAGAAAAAATTATCTCGGATATTTCTTAATATAATCCTTAATTTATGAAAATAGGAAAATGAAAATCTATTCTCAGAAATATTTTCTACCTTAGATATTAAAATAGATTGAAAATTATTATAGTTATAAATTTTATTTTATATTGCAAGAATCTTCTGTTTCATCTTTAGAAATTTTGTTTCAGTAATTATGTCTCTTCAAAAATATGACTCTAATCTGAGGTGAAGAAGGGTTATGTTTACCTTTTTTTAAACGGAACTTGAGTAAAATATATAACTTATGTAGTATTTAAAAATTGGTGAACAAGGTTAATTATTTATTATTAATTATAACACCTTTATCGTTTTGAATGAAGATAGTCCTCATTACAACAACTATAGTTGCGATTTTTGCAATAGGCTTTTTAGGATTAAACAACAACAATAGCAATAATATATCCAAAGCATTTGCACAAGAAAATGCAGTATCTATTGCAGCCGGAGCTTCTAATCCAAGTGCTACAGAATTTTATGTTCCGAAAGAAATTACTGTATCTCCAGGAACTACCGTTACATG
Source organism: Nitrososphaeraceae archaeon (assembly GCA_035253345.1). GTDB lineage: Archaea > Thermoproteota > Nitrososphaeria > Nitrososphaerales > Nitrososphaeraceae > TH1177. Next base: position 214 of record DATFCH010000554.1, on the reverse strand, counting down.
GACAAATGATGACACCACTATTCATACAGTTGTTGAAGGAAGTCCAGAGAATGCGAGTTCGGGTGCCACACCAGGCTTTGACTCTAGTATAATAGCACCAGGTGCTACATGGGACAATACCTTTGATACTGCAGGAGAATTCAATTACTACTGTAATTTACATCCATTCATGACTGGTAAAGTGACAGTATCCTAAACCTTTCTTTTTTTATCA
>DATFCH010000553.1:0-6016 GCA_035253345.1 Nitrososphaeraceae archaeon | reverse complement strand
TCAGTATCAAAAACTTTTATTTCGTTATTGAATGTATTTAAGTAGTCAATTATTCTTTTACGTTCCTTTTTTATAATATTAATAGTTTTCTCTACATATTTCGAATTCTTTAATATTTCACTGCCTATATTCAAAGAAATATTATTTATGGCATACGGATATTGTATAATACTTCTAAATATAGATGAAAATTTTTCGTTGGCTATACAATAACCTAATCTTGCTCCTGCCAAACCAAACGCCTTTGATAATGTTCTTAATATTATGATATTTTGGCTTTTAATTGTTTCAGAAAAAAGAGAGTACGTTGCAAAATCTATATAAGCTTCATCTAAAATTATTAATTTGTCATCAAGATTTTTAAATATATCTAATAACAATTCCTTGTCAAATTGGTTGCCTGTAGGGTTATTTGGTGAACAGATGTATATTATTTCAGATTTTTTTGCACTTTGAATAAAATTTTTTTTATCGATAGAATTATTGTCTAAAAGAGGGATTTTGTCTATTTTCATAGAATATAATTCACATCTATCAATAAAATAAGAAAAGGTAGGAGTAAAGGTAGTAACTCTTTTTTCTTTTCCAAAAACTGATAGAATTAAATCGATTATCTGATCTGAGCCATTTCCAATAGCTAGATTCTTCTTATCTATTTTAGTATAATTAGAAAGTTGTAGATAAAAATTATCAAGTTGTTGTAATGGATATTTCCTTAAATCCTCACTTTGTAAAACTTGACTAGCTATTTTTTTAATAAATTCTTTTTTTAGAACAAGATTTTCATTTGCATCTAGTTTTAATCCTTTAGTTTTTACTGGTTTAATATAGCAGTTTAGCCTTCCTATTTCATTTAACTTTGATTCAAACCATTTATCCATATACCATCTATCATTTTCTATTTTTTTGACTTCAGATATCTCTTGTTCTTTCTTTAACAGCTTTATAGTGATTCAATAATCCTTCTTCTTGAGTAATTATCTTTACAAAAGGTTCAATTTCTTTTATTTCTTTTTTTGAACTTCGTACTATATTTGAAATACGGACAAAATCTAATATTGATAACGATGTTCTAGATTTACCAAATCCCATAGTAGGAAGAACATGATTTGATCCTAAACAATAATCACTAGCGGCAGAAGGCGTATTTTCCCCAAGTAAAACGAGTCCGGCAGATGTAATTTTGTTTAGTATTTTTAATTCATTCTTCGCCATTATTTGTAGATGTTCTGGTGCTATTTCATTAACAAATTCTATTGCTGAATCTTCATTTTTAGAGACTGCAATAAAACCATTTTCATGTAGACTATTTGTAACTATTTCCTGACGGGAGATTTTTTTTGCTAAAATATTATTAATTTCTTCTTCGACCTTGTTTGCAAATTCATGTGAATCAGTTACTAAACCACACAATGTGTCTTTACTATGTTCCGATTGAGAAATTAAGTCTAAAGCAACATATTTTGCATTTGATTTATCATCTGCATAAATTACTAATTCAGTAGGACCTGCTAACATATCTATTGATACTATATTAGAAACTAATAGCTTCGCAATTGTTACATACATTCCACCAGGGCCTACAATCTTGTCTACTTTTTTGATACTCTCAGTCCCAAATGCCAAGCCAGCAATACCTTGTGCTCCTCCAATTTTGTATATCTCATCAACACCACAAATATCAGCAGAAACTAAAGTAAGAGGATCTATTTTTCCATCATTTTTTGTTGGTGATATTGTTACTATTCTTTTAACTCCTGCTAATTTTGCTGGAGTTACACACATTATTAGTGTACTTGGATATCGAGCAGATCCTCCTGGCACATAACAACCAACACTAGCAATGGGCTGAATAATACGTTGTATGTTTTCATTCTGTGGATACAAAGATGATATTTTTTTAAGATGTTCTAAAAAAATAGTCTCATTTTTTATTAATCTATCTCTAATAAGTTTTATAGTTTTAATATGATCTTCTGAAATACAGTTGTATGCTTCTTTAATTTCTTCAGGATTAACCTTAAATGAATCTAGTTCTACCTTGTCAAATTTAGACGTGTATTTTTTTATGGCATCATCGCCATACTTTCGAACATTTTCTATAATATCTCTTGTTTTATTAATTGCATCATCAGAAAAATTATTGGCTATATTATAACGTATACTATCGACATCTGCTTTGGCATTTTTAATTGTTAATCGCTTCAATTATTCTTCTTCTTTATCTATTTTAATTTCTTCTAAAGGTAATATTTGTCTTGGCTCAGATACTACTAATCCCTGTGCTAATTTTCTCATAACCGGAACAATTTTTATAAATTCATTTTTATCTATTATGGTATTCACTCCATACCATCCCTCTTCGCTTAAATTGCTAATTGTAGGTCTTTTTAATGCCGGTAAAGTAGAAAGTAGTTTATCTAAGTTTTCTTTTTTAACATTAACAAAAATATGCAATTTTTTACGTGCTTCTACTACTCCTCTTAATAACGCAATCATATCTGCTATCTTTTCTCTCTTTTTGTTATCTTTAAGAGAATTTTTATTAGCGATTAGAACAGATGTAGATTCCATAATTGTATCAATAATCTTTAAATTATTTTGAACCAGAGTTGTTCCTGTTTCAGTAATATCGCATATAGCATCTACGTCTTCAGGTGGCTTAGCTTCTGTAGCTCCAAAAGAGAGAAAAATTTGAACTTTTTTATTTTCTCCAACCCTGAGCCAAGGTGTAATAATCATAGGATTGCTATTACTGAAATATTTTTGGTAAGCAGTCTTGGATTTAATATGATTTGCTGTAGTTGTGAGATATTCAGCAGATATTCGTAATGGCTTGTCATTTTTTACATGGTCTATAATCATCTCATCTAAATTATTAAATTGAAAACTTTCAGGTATGGCTATTACCTGTTTAACTCTGCCATATTCTAAATCAAGCAATATTTTTACATCTGCATTTGCTTCTTTAATCCAATCTCGTCCAGTAATTCCAACATCATATAATCCTTCTTGTACATAAGTAGGAATTTCTTGTGGTCTTAGAAGTTTAACTTCTATAGATGGATCACTTAATTTAATTCTATAAGTTCGTGCTTTACCACTTATTTTTTGCCATGCTTCTTCAAGAATCTTTAATGTTGCTTCTTCAATAGTCCCCTTAGGCACAGCAAATTTTACTATATGAGTCATAACTATAACAAAAAATTTTTCTTCTTATCTGATATATATTTACTTATTATTGATTTTCATTTTCATTTTCATTTTTATTAATTAATTCAATTATTTCTTTGGCCTTATTTACAGTAACATTATTTTCTTGAATAAGTTTGTTTGCGATGAAGTTGATTTGTGCTTCATCTTTTGCTCCTGCAGTTATAGCTATATTTCTTGCATGTAGTCTCATATGCCCTTTCTGAATCCCTTCGTCTGCTAAGGCACGAATTGCGGCAAAATTCTGAGCTAGGCCTACTGCTACCATTATCAAAGCAAGTTCTTTAGCCTTCGTTATATTCAATATTTTCAAACAAGTTTTTACATATGGATGTACTGATGTTATTCCGCCTACTATTCCTATGGCCAACGGAATTTCAATTTCTCCAACTAAATCTCCTTCTTCTGATTTATACCATTTAGTCAAAGATCTATATTTTCCATCTTTAGAAGCATATGCATGCGCAGCTGCTTCTATAGCTCTAACGTCCTGTCCTGTTGCAATAGCTATTCCATCAATTCCATTCATCAAACCTTTGTTATGTGTTACAGCTCTATATGTGTCAGAATATGCGAAAGCAAATGCATATAAAATTCGTTCTACTCCTTCTGGGCCACCAATTAATTCTTTTGTGAAAATAGCTTTACATCGAGCCATTCTTTTGGTTGAATAATTTGACAAAATTTTTAATATTACCGTACATTTAGTTATTTTTTCTAATACTGGCGCAATTGATTCACACATTGTATTAATTACATTTGCTCCCATTGCATCTTTTGTATCTATAATTAACTCTACTATTATCATTTGGCCAATTTTGTTTAGGCTTTCATCAGGTATTTCCCTTATTTGCAAATCAATGGCCTGCACAGATTTACTTTTTGAATTTGCTATTTCCAATAATTTTTTTTTATTATCTGATATTATTTTTTTTACTTTCTCTCTTTCTTCTTTAGCAAAAAATTTGTCTATGTTATTTTTTTTATCTTTCGAAACTAATTGGATTTGTCCAATCATGATAGAATCGTCTGCTTCAGCTGAGAAACCATTTTTTAAACTTGCAATTTTAGCGGCTTTACTAGCAGCAGCAATAACAGATGGTTCTTCTATAGCCATTGGAATTAAATATTTTCTTCCATTTATACTAAAATTAGTAGCAATTCCCAATGGAATTGGTATAAATCCAATAGCATTTTCAATCATATTGTTAACATTATTAAATCCAAAATTCTTTGGAAAATCTTGAAATATTTTTAAATCTTGATCTGTTAGATGAGATTCTTTTTTCAAAAATTCTAAACGTTCTTGATGATCTAACTCATAAAATTTTTTTATGTTTTTATTATTATCTTTCTTGTTATTTATTTTGTTCACACAAGATTATGGTTTAAGTATTTTTAAAATTTTATCGTCGTTAGTTTGAATAATTCCTCGTCCATCTGTATTGCTAGTCAGTACATATAACGTACCATCATTAGATTCTACTACATCTCTAAGTCGACCATAACCTACTAATATGTTATTTTGTTCTCTTGAGTCTAAGTCTATTTGTCTAAGATGAGAACCTTTAAGGGTTGCTATGATCAAATCATTTTTATATCCTAATTTATCTGATGAGGCAAATGTTATACCAGCAGGTGCGATTGCTGGGTTAAAACAAACAATAGCTTTTTCAGTAGTATTTGTTCCTTCACATTTTTCCATCGGCCATCCATAATTTTTTCCTGGGAATATTAAATTAATTTCATCAAATCCAGATGGGCCATGTTCTGATACATACATCTGTTTCGTTTCAGGATGCCATGCAATTCCCTGGATATTTCTGTGTCCATATGAATAAATAGGAGAATCTTTAAGTGGATTATCCTTAGGAATAGTTCCATCTGGATTTACTCTTAATATTTTACCTGCCAGCGAAGAGAGATTTTGTGCTAAATCAGGATCAGACGCATCACCAGTAGCAATATATAATTTGTTATCTGGACCAAAGTTTATTCTTCCGCCATTATTATATAGTGACCCGGGAATAGAATCAATTATTATATTAGATTCAATAATTTTATTGTCTTTTTCTTTCAAAAGTAAAACTTTATTATAAATTTTATTATTTTTCAAATAACTGTGATATATATACATCAAATGATTTTCAGTAAAATTAGGATGAAGAGTAATTCCCAATAATCCCAAACCTCCATTTTGTGCAACTCTGATATAAGATAGTGGTTCATTAACAAGAACTCCTTTAGCGTCAATTACTCTGATCTTTCCGTCTCGTTCAGTAAAAAATATTCTGTTATCTTCTGCAATATCTATTGCCCATGGTGTTGATAGGTTTTCCGCAATTATTTCAATACCTTTATTTGAATTAGTTGTATTATTTAATAATGCAGGTTCAGGGAGAGGAATAGTAGTATCCAACGGAGATATAAAAATAGTAACTATTGCACTTGCAACAACGAATATAGCAGCTACTACTACTAATCTTTTATCCATTTTAATGCGAATTTAATGGTTAAGTCTAATAAATCTTGTATACAATCCTGAATTTTCAACTTTTAACATATAGCGCAGATGAGGAGATTCGAACTCCTGATCGCCCGAAGGCGAATCGGCTTGCTCTTAACCTTGAAGATTACTCAAGGCCGACGCATTATTGTGTTCTGATTAGAAGAAGACCACTCTGCCACATCTGCACAAGAGATAAGTTGAATAACCTACTATTATATTTTAATAATTCTAATTTCTATTCATAATATCAACTATAATCATTGAGTAGTTAGTCAATTTACAATTTTATAATTG
>DATFCH010000552.1:0-4225 GCA_035253345.1 Nitrososphaeraceae archaeon | reverse complement strand
TAATTATAATCATTATAGTAAATAATATCCTCTATAGTATTATATTCTATTTCTGAAACAGGTTGTATTGAGTCTTTATATTATTGATTCTTTCGAAGATTTCTTACAAATTTTATCTATTTTTTGTACCTTTCTTCTTATTTGAATTACAAATATTTACTTTAAATCATGCAGTATATATTGATGAATTAACAAGAACTATTTATGAGTATTAAAAGACCACTTGGGATAACAATAATTTCAATTTTAATCATTCTCAATGGTTCTTTTCTCTTTCTAACAGGAATAATTACTTTTATAATAACTTCAAATATTCCCTCTATGTTAGAGCCCTCAAATCCAATCCTTTTTGCGTTTGATTCGAATATTACAAGCTTTGAAATAAACGATCCAAATTTATTAAATAATATTAAAAATTTTATTTATTTTATAGCTGGAATAATAATTATATTTTCTCTGATACATTTTCTCATATCGTATGGTTTATTAAAAGGTAAGTCCTGGGCTCGTACAATTACTATAATCATCTCTGTGATATCAATTGTTACAAATATAATAATACTTCTCATGATAGGAATAGTATCAAATATTAATTCATCAATTAGTAGTGTTCAATCAATTTTAGGAGGCCCTCTTTTAACTATAGTAATCAATTCTATAATTGTCTATTATCTCTACAGAAAGAAAATCCAAGTTTATTTTCATCATATACATGGAAAATCCTCCTATTCTTCTTCACTTGATGATTTAAGATAGCGATCATTATGTTATTCCATGTTTTTTATTTTTGTTTTTCTAATTCGCTTTGAACTATTTCTTTTACTTTTTGATCAATACTTACGGTAATTCGCTGAACATCGTCTGTATTCAAATGTCTTAATTGATTTAAATAATCTTTTTCCCATAAATTCTTCGCTACCTGTCTGTCCAAATTAGATTCATCATATCTATATCTATTTCTGAGAGCAATATGAGAAAAATCACCTTCCAGAGACCCATGAAAATGCCAAACAAGTGGTGGAATACTAAATACATCGCCTTCATTAAGACTAGTAGTTTTGGTTTCAGCAAATAAATTATCAACAATATCACCTTTAACTAAACATACTATTCCTTTTCCCTTGGTACATATTAAGATTTGTTCGCTTTCATGATAATGCAACGTAGTTAAAGCACCATTTTTAAACGATACATGATATAGCTCATGCTCAATTGAATTACTTTGATTGAGTACCTCAATCATAGAGACCTCTCCCCTAAAATATTCTTTATTGATCTCTCTTGTAGGTGAAAAAAAAAATATTATCCTTTACCAATTAGAATAAAATCAAGTTTTAAATATATATTTTTAATGATAATATTTATAATTTAGATAAATCGATCTGTTTATACACAACCTTAATTTATCTAATTTAAACTAGCTCGTTTAGTAATATAATTTTTGAAATAATAGGTTTAAAATTAACCTTAAAAAATGTTTTATATTTGAGAATTTTAGAATTTGAGAATTGAACAAGATTTACCACTTTATAATATGATTATTGTTTAAACTGAATCATTATTAATAAATATGATGCTATAATTTTAGGTTTATTTATTGAAGATATGACAAATCTAAAAACTATCACAAAAACTTTATCATTAATCGAGAAGAAAATTAATAAATATCTTTTTGCGATAAGAGAACATCTAATATTGTAATTTGTTTTAAAATTGTTCAAATTATAGTATCAATTATATTGATACTTCCTCACATTAATTTATCCTTTAACAAACAAATTAGTAAATTTACTATTTTACAAGAAACTTTTTGATTTCTTTTAAATACTATTAACCTTAATTAATTTTTAATAAATTTCTATTTTTTGATATAGATTAATAAAGTTGAAATAAAGAATGGTAATTTATCAAATTCTATGCGTTATTCTAATGTTATAAATATGAAGGAGGCTAATATAGTATTACTTGGTGTTCCAGACGAATCTAAATCTAAAGCTCCTCGAAAAGGGACAAAAAATGGACCAAATCAATTACGAAAAGCCCTATTCTTATCTGAAAATTTTAAAAGATCAGGACAACTAATACCAATTTGTCCTATGAAAGGAGATTTATTTACTAAAAAAGTTTTTGATCTAGGAAATGTAAAACGTGATAAATTGCATTTCGAAATAAGTAATATCATATCTCAGGAAAAAATACCTATCATTTTTGGTGGAGATCATTCAATAACAAATACCACTTTAAAAGCAATTAAAACTGCTACAAAGGATAAAATTAATTTAATTTATTTTGATGCTCATCCCGACTTTGTTACATCCACCAGAGACTACTATGGATCTGTAGTTAGTGATTCTCTTGATTATATTGATATTAAAAAAAGTATTTTTGTTGGAATTAGAGCATGTGAACCAGAAGAGATTTCTAATATTACAAAATATAGGACAAATATAATTGATCCAATCGATATTCAAGAATATGGTGTACAAAAAACACTAAAGAAGATTATGAAGACATGTATTAATCAGAATAGTAATAATATTTATATTTCTATAGATCTAGATTGCTTAGACCCTGCATTTGCACCTGGAGTATCAGTACCAACTCCATGCGGGTTAAACCCATCTCAATTAATTTTTTTTCTGAAAAAAATTGTAGAAAAGACCAAAATTGTAGGATGTGATATAGTAGAATTATCGCCCTCTTATGATATTAATGATATTACTGCTAATTTAGCTGCTCGATTGTTTAAGGAAATATTAGGCTCTATTCTCATAAAATAACTAAATTAAGAAAATATAGACTAAAGAGGTTAAATCATATTGAAAAAATTATAAAGATGTTATTATAACTTGTTAATGGAAATATATTACAAAATCTGAGAATAATACATTATAAAGAAATAATCATTAAATAATATCGTTAATATGCTCTATATTTAGTCCCGAGAGTTTCAGAGGCGATTTTTAACTCCAGGACTTCATTAGTTCCTTCATATATCGTTGTAGCCCGAGCATCAAGAAAATGTCTTGCAACTCTTGAAGTTTTTTTATAGCCTTCTGATCCAAAAATCTGGACTGATCTATTAGCTGTATCAAATGAAACATTGGTGGCATGATATTTCGCAATTGCTGAAAGTCTATCACATTCATTTCGTAAAAATTGATATTTTTTATTATTTCTATTTAGGTTAAATATCCAATCTTTATCTTTTGATTTCAGATTTTCCAAGTAATCTTGAAGAGACTGTCTAGTTGTCGCAGCTTTATACAAAAGCCATTTTGAGGTTTCAATCGCTATAACAATTTGAGAAATATGATATTGAATTAATTGTTTCTTTGCTAACACTGATCCATGTTGCTTTCTATTTTTTGAATATTTAATTATTTCATGCAAACAATCCTTCATAACACCTATAGCTCCAGCTGCCACACTTAATCTCCCATCTATCAATGCGCTATATGCTATGCTCAATCCATTCCCTGGCAATCCTAATAGATTTTCTTTTGGAATTTTATAATTTTTGAACTCTATAACTGCATTTTTTACAGTCAATAATCCAATTTTATTTTTGATTTCAGTTTTCTTTATATCTGGGGAATTCATATCTATAATAAAGGCCGAAATTTTTTTGTTAAGGCCTTTTTCCTTGGCATAGGTAGTAAGTATTTTTGCAAATGTTCCATTTCCTATCCAATGCTTTTTTCCATTTATTACGAAATGATCTCGTTTCTCCTCATATTTAGTTTCAATTAAAGATGGATCACTTCCTGCCCCTGGTTCAGTTAAGGCAAAAGCCATTATGTCTTTTCCCTTCGTTGTATTGGGAAGAAATTTTTTTTTTTGTTCTTCCGTTCCCCAATTTTGTATTACCATTTGACCGATAGATGTATGACATGAAAAAAAGGTTCTCATAGAGCTTCCTTCTTCGCCTATTCTTTCAAGAGAAAGCAAATAACTTAAAATGTCAAATCCTAATCCCCCATATTCTTTAGAGATGGGGCAACCCAACATTCCTATTTTATTAAAGAATGGAATAACTTTTGTATTAATAGATTCATTTAGATAATTTTCTTCTTCATCTTTCCTAAGTAATTTACAAACATTATTTATCTGGTTTAAAAACCTTTTTTGGTCATTAGTCATATCAAAGTGCATTTTAGAAAGATTTGAAAAACAAGTTTTATAATTTGCCATAATAAAAAATAATTTATACTACATCTATAAT
>DATFCH010000551.1:0-9875 GCA_035253345.1 Nitrososphaeraceae archaeon | reverse complement strand
CATACTCCACTTCTATCTACTTGTGATTGAAATGAGTTTACTACTTGTTTTTGTGCCTCAATAACATCGGAAGCTATATCTTTTACGGTTTGTATATTTTTTTCTTGATATTCAGCAATACGTTGTGTATATTTGGGAATTTCTTGTGTAGCCTCATCAGTAATTCTTTTTATATTGTTTAAAGTATTATCGAGAGTCTTGTTTATTGCGTTTTGTTGTTGATTCAAGGTATTATTGAAATCTCGATTTGTTCTGTCAGTGATATTGACATTCTCTGTGTTAAATTTAGTAGTAGTATTTTTTCATTAATTTTATCTTCTTTTGTAGACGTATTAACAAATACATTATCAATGTATATAAGATTAGGTAAAGATATCAATGCATAATCAGGTTCTAGAGATACAACTATTATCTTATTAGACAATTAATGATTTTTGTAATTATAATACTTATTTTGTTGACTTGAATAAATAGGTAATAATGGAAAATTAATTCAAAACAATATTATTATAGTTCAGAATTCATATTAAGATTTTTCCTCCAATATTTTTATGAAATTATCAAACTATTGTTTTCTATTTCATAATTCCATTTACTTTCTTTTCTCCAATGTCATTGCTGGAAAACGTGCAAGCTCAAATTAACTCAAATGCTAACCTAACTTCAACTTCACACTATCATCAACAGAATATTGTGCTAAATATAGTATAATTGCTTAACCGGCCTGTTGGTAGTAATCTAGGATACTTTGGAATACAATTGATTTAAACACGCTATTATATCACCATTATATACAATACTAATACATTTGACCTATTCTACTGTATGACCTTCAATCCAAACGATATATGCGACACCTGACATCCTAACAGACATCACAAATGACACAATATGTAAAATTAATTAGATGAAATCAAAAATTATCTCAATCGCTTAAATGCTTTGTTATACACAGCAAAAATGTGAGGTAATTGTCTGATTATGAAACAATAGCCATTTTAGACCCGGACACAGATAGTTTAAATCTATATTCTATATCTCTTTACGAGTTTGGCTATTCTGTCAAAGAATTCTCTAATCCTGAATCATTACTAGAATATATTCGAAGTTATCCAACCGAAATTGGATTCTTGATTATGGAATACAAAATGAAACAGATGACAGGTTGCGAGGTAGCGGGTGAAATTAATTCTATTAACCCTAGAATTAAAATGGCATTCGTTACAGGTTATGACCCTATAGTTAACAATAAACTTGAACTGGAAGTAATAAAAAAACCTGTCAAATTAACTCAAATGTTAAAACTTGTCATAAAGTATTTAAAATGAGATATATGGTTTCTAATGTCTAATTTATTAACAATGTATTTAGGCTGTTGCTGATTTCCATATAATATTTTATTTAAAATAATTGTTATTCGATTTGATAAAACTGATTTAATACATTATTCTACTAATATAGTATTAATTACATGCTTCAAAAATACAGATTTAAATAAAAAATTACGTGTATTTCTATCATGTTGTCTATAGCAGTCATAGACGACGAGCCAGACTTGGTCACTCTTTTTTCAAAAGTGCTGCAACAGAATGGCTATCAGGTATACAAATTTAACGATTCCTTAGAAGCACTTGACCACATTGGGAAGAATCCCCACAAATATAATCTGATAGTTTCTGATTTTCGTATACCTCGACTTAATGGTTATCAGCTTATCACAAAGTTAAAGGAAAAAAATCCACACTTTAAAACGATACTAATGTTTGCTTTTATTGATGTTCAATACGATAGCTCAATTACATTAATAAGTAAACCTATTCTTTTATCACAACTGGTATCAATTGTTAAAAAAACTTTATGCAATTAAAACCATCATGATTAACACTTTATTATTGTCATAGTTGGAGAACGTTCAGCACATGTTATATTAGATGAATTAAATAAACCAATTGACAAAAACATTAATTCTACTTATATAATTGATTAAAGTCATTTCTAAATGATGTAAATATTATATAAAATTAAACAACAATGACATTTGAAATCATCATTTTTAAAATACTTAAATAGTAAATTAAGCCATATATAATATTGAAAGTTAATAATAATCAGCAATTAATTTCATTTCCAAGGTGCGATAAATGAATATTCTTCCAACAAACGATATTTATAATGGGTTTCATATGGATGATATAGATTTTAGGATAGTTTCTTTAATGGTACTTGGAAAGGATAACAAGGAAATATCTTTTACGTTAAAGATACCATTGAGTACTATTCAAAGAAGAACCCGAAGAATATTGCAATCCGGAATGGTTAAAGTGGAATATCAACCAAATTTTAAATTGTTAGGTATTGCTAAAGGTATGTTACACACATATCTGCGTAATGGTAAACTACGAACCACAGCAGAAAAAATATCAGAAATGGAAGGTATTTTATCCTGTAGCATTCATGTAGGCAATTCGGATATAGTTTCAGAATTCGTATATGAAGATAGTGAAGACTTGGTAGATATTATAGCGGAAATTAAAGAATTAGAAGGTGTAGACAGAGTATTGTGGTCAGAGGAAATATTCAAATTGACTTCACATAAAGATAATATAATGAAATCGTTCAATAAATATTGGAATAATAATACAAATCAAGAAAAGTAGCGGGTAATGATATATTATAATGATTTGTAATGTCCTTGACACCAATAAAGGTAGTTTCTATGGGTACAATTTACACATTCATATGGTTGTTTATGGTTATGATTAGCTTGTAAATTATCGGTTTCTGAACACGGACTTAGATATGCAAAATTGAAACTGCTATCTGGCGGATATGCTTTGTAAGGATGTCCACAATTAAAACAGCTAAATAACTTAATCTGTGGTTGATGTTGTAGTAAATTTCTTTTTAATTCTTTATTTTCGATATTTTGTGTACTTTCATTTTGGAATTCTATGTTCTATTTCACCCTCCAAAAAATAGTTATTTACTAAAGTATTTAATAATTATATCCTATTTTATGATTAAAAGCCTCATCTCAAAGACTAAAAATGAGAGATAACTAGTGAGTTAAAGATGTTATTGGTAGAAGATTTAAAAATCTAATGCAATGACAATTAATTTATCTCCAATTATTAAAAGCAATTAAGACTCTTTTGTGATAACCAGAATCTCGTAGACATACCTCCGGAGGATAGTCTTTTCTATCATCATCATCTTTGTCATTTCTCATTATTCTCTGGAGGATTCCTTTCACTATGGAGAACAACTATTTTTAAGTATTAGAAATAGAAACATTGGCTAACCAGCTAATTAATCTTCTACTGGCTCAATTTCTATTTTATTATTATCTTTAACCATAAACTTTATTTTTGTTGGATTATCCAAAGTATAATTGGCTATTTTGTTTGATACATTTGTATTTGATTTCTTATTTGCAGCCAAATTATTATTATGAATTAGCAATTTGGAAAATATAAAAATACTTTGATATCTTTTTAGCAAATGAGATTCTTTTCTCTGAAACAAATTATTTATTTACTGCAACTGTAATTTCTAACACTTGTCACATTGATTCACTATAATAAAACATATTAATATTATCTTATTATTTTCTTTGTGCCAATTCCTGATTATGAAACTATCATGCTACCTTTACTAAAATTTGCTTCAGATTCCAATGATTATTCAGCTAAGGAGGCAATTGAATCCCTATCATATCACATTAAGTTAACAAATGAAGAAATAAAATAGTAATAGACTACATTATTAAGATAGTTGGCAGAGCTGTCACCTTTGGTCTTATAGCTATAGCTTTGAGAAGAAGATTTGAAAGAAGATACAGACATTGACAATATCAAATATACTACTTGAGAGTTAAAATATGATGGTATATTTTAGTTAAATATTATCTGAGTTTTTTTATGGATATTGATAAAAATAAAGATGAATGGAGATTCAATGATTTCTCCAATCTTCCACAACTATATTCATAACACCATCATCAAGGAACGAACCAGTGGTAGAATTTCTAAAACCAATATATCCACAATGATTGTCGCCCCATACTTTTGCTGGATTTGTATCTTCAAAACACTCCTCAACATTCCCATCGCCATCTGCATCAGAAAAAGGAGGTATTTCATAAACTACGTTTCTTTCATTATATTTTGATGGAACATCCAGATTTAGTGCTCCAACTAGACCAAGGGGCTTACGATTCTCAAGTTGATTAACTGTTAATCCATCATCTTCAGGGTCGTATAAATTATAAAATTTATCAACTTTATTTTCTATTGCATTTGTTAAATTACTATCTGTTATATTTGAATTATTTATGGCTGCACCTAGTAGATGTACAGAGGCTATCTTATCTGTCCATTTCACATTTTCATTGAGACTAATTAAAGTGCTATTAACTACTGATGCACCTAATGAATGAGCTATAATACGTATATCTCTATTAGGACATATTTCTGTGAAATTAGATATAACATCTGCAAGTTTTGGTCCATTCTTAATAGCATTACTTTTAGCTAGAGGCCAGTAGGTTTTAGAATCCCAACTGAAGCCGACTAGAGGTATTCTATAATTATTATGTAATAATGAAGTTTGTATTCTATTAAATTCCTCTTTAGCTTCAAGGCTATCTCTATTAAATCCATGAATATAAATTGCAATTTCTGGAGGACATTTTGAGCCAAATTTAGTCAGTGTGAAATTAACTGCCGAAGGACCACTAAAGAAATCACGTGTATCGATTTCGGCTATTGGTGAAAGTGTTTTATCAGATATATAATTATCATAGGCTAAGGCTGAAGGTATCACTAGAGTTAAAAGAGCACCTATGCCTACTGATAGTATGGATGTTATAACCACTGCTGCTGCTTTTGATTTCATGGAATGAAGTGCTTATTAGACATTTAATATATAACAAATAAGTCACAACCTTATCGTAAATAATTTGTTATATTATTCATATTTTTTTTAAGAAATTTTTTTCTAATAATTGTTAACCCATTTTTTTCTCCAAATGTATTTTTCTTACAACTCTATTATGTAACCATTTATAGGGAATAATAAAAGTTATTTTCTTTCCATTACAATATATTATAAAAAATTAAGTTTCTAGTACTAAAATCTAAATACTAATAAGTCATATATCTACAACAAACCTCTTATTTTAGAACCGATATCGGTGTTACTTCTATTAATTAAAACTTTATTGAAATTTCTAAATAATTCCACCCAACCGAAAGGAATTAGTTGCTATTGGTAGTAACAGTATTTATCCTTTTTATCATATTTGTGAAAGGGGATCCTTATTTAGGTTAAATACAATTTGTATGATACTTTCATTTGAACTATGGATTGTTTGCTTAAGATTCCTGTATTTGTCTTGGATTATTCTTCAATCTTCCTGTAAGCGCCGTTTAACGTACAAATACTTTCAGTAACAGGTATGATAAATTGATGACTGATGGTAAATTATATATCCTACTTTACGGTTTGAGAAACCAATATTAAAGATGAATAAAAAGAAAATCACTATCAGTATTACAGCAGGAATTGCAGTCGTGTTATTATTTATTGGAGGAACTGGAGTGAACTCTATTCTTAGTACCATATATGCACAGTCAACAACATTAGGAGAACCTTTTTTTGTAGAAAAGGGACAAAATACAGTTCAGAAAGAAATTGGTCCTAACAGGACACTATACACTTATACCGCCGAAGGGATGATGAATGGTAACATAGAAGTAACAAACACAGGGGAGTTTCTAAGTGTCTCCAAAGGTAACAATCTATCATCAGATAACGGGCAAGGAGTAATAATGACCAAGGATGGTGGTGAAACCGCAAACTATACTTGGATAGATGTATTTAATGGTACAGACTTTCAAGGAGCTGCCGCATATAGCACGAATTCTACAGGGAAACTATCTTTTTTGAATAATATACTCGGGATATATAAAGGCGAGGTACACGAGAATGGAAAATATGAAATTACAGAATGGCATTGGAAGTAGTAGAATGATAATTCGCTGATGTTAACATCATTGAATTAGTACTTTCTGATTCCCTTTATGACCATATAATCGGTCAATCAGATTGTATTGAAATTTCTGTATCATTCCACTGAATCCGAGAGAAATCTCAGAACAATCTTTAAATGTAGGATTTTTCCTCTTTTTTAGTTTCTAACCTCTTTTTCTCTTATATTCTTTTGCTATAGGCTTAATATCTCTCGGAGAAACGTGAGCTACTTTACAAGTCTCTCGATAGGTTTTTCCTTCACATAGTAATTTCATTACTATTTCATGTTTTTCAAATTTATTTAAAAGACTTTATTCCACTAATATCATTAGCTAAAAAAGAACTATTTAAATGATAGCATGATATCATCTGCTTTTCTCTGTTATCATCTATATTTCATCATTCGTTGAAAATTTTACAAATGGGTATTACATATAAAAAATTTTTTTTGGTTTGATTGAAAATGAATATATTCATGATTTTTTAAACCAAAAACTGTTCATTTTCATAGAGTTCTTTATAAATTCATTATATGTATTATACCAATTGGATATAATATTTTGCCAAAATGTTGTATACATAGCAAATGGATTATACATATCAACATCTTTAGATTTTTCTTCTGAGGGTATTAAGTTTTGAAAATCCTTTTTTTGTGATTCTTGGCTTATCGTAGATTTTTTTATGTCTGAATCATATTTTGGCTTATCTTTAAGGTTAAACTGAGATGTTTCTTTATTAAATGACGAATTAGGTTTTTCTTCATCTTTAGATTCTAAGAATGGTTGAGAATTATTAGTAGAAGCCATTGAACTCACCTCAACATCAGTTTCTGCCTTTATATCTTCTTCCTTGTCTATTACAGGTACAGTCATATCAGTCGCTGCCTCTACGTTTACTCCTTCAGTTGGAATTGTAGTTATTGTTTTTATGGTGGCTTCATCACTATTATAGGATTCTTTAGGATTTAAAATTATTTTCTCTTCTTTTGCCATTGATGTTTGATCATTTGGTGATTTTGTTAAATTAACCTCTAACTTAGAATTATCACTAAGAGTGTCATTCCCATTTGTTTGAAGGTTAGTTAGTTTATTGTTTGATATATTTTGGATATTTTCGGTTTGTTTGTTCTCTATTGTCCCAGTTAGTTCTCCTGCAGTTTGAGGTCCTGCAACAACAACTTCTTCACCGGTCTCTACAGCTTCTTTAACTGCTTCACCAATAGTTGTTATTGGTTGATCCAAAGAATTATTTTCATTTTTATTAATCTTGTTATTATCATTGTTTAAATTATCGTCTTTATCTCGTAAATTTTGCTTTTTTGATTGGTATCCGTGGGGGAAAGTCATTATTATCTATATTAAATCTGTTTCTTAAACCTTTTATTAATTATAGTATAAAGTATAAATAAGAGAGATTAACCAATACGTTTTAACCCTTATATAATATGTCAGAATAATTTTTTAATTCTAAATTTATAATTAACTCAAAAAAGTAAGAGATTGGTATATATACTTTATGATGATTGTTGTTATTCTGATGAATAAATTTACTTTTATCGATATATAGTTTGTTTATACAATAATTATATCAATATTGATTATGGAAACTATGATAATATTTTAGGACACATTAAACTTTTATATATATTTTTTGTATATAATTTTATTACTTAAATGAATCTATGGGTATCGTATTTCAAAAAAAGTTATACTAAGAGCCTATTCAAAAACTCCTCCTCTTTTATATGTTATCCAAGCAGAGACAAAATTTAGTATCGCAATATCGTTCTCTTCCTTCTTTTCCCATCTAATCAACAATCGTCTGAATCTATTCTCCAAGAGTGTGTTCTCTCAACTACCCATCTTCTTGCTCTATATTTTGGTATCTTTCTATCTCATCTTTTCATCTTTTTGTTACTGTTATTGTATCCTTCTCCTCTCCTGCAAATATGTATAATATAACCATATTTTTCAAGCAACTCATATACTTCAGGATAGTCATAGCCCTTTTCAAGACAGATGTGGTGTTGTTGAGTATTTGCTGTTAATGATGATAATGATGATGGTTGTGATAGTAGTGGTCTGCAAACCACTTTACTCTGAAGAGTTGATCTTGTCATCTTCATATCATGTCTGTTAGCGCCATCTATAGTAATTCCAATAGGAATACCTTGACCCTCTACCAAGAGACTACATTTAGTACCTGATTTACTTCTGTCTGTGGGATTTGGTCCTGTACTTTTTTCCCCCAAGTGGTGCTTTGGTTATTGCACCATCAATTGATTGCCATTTCCAATTGATACCAACTTTTTTATCGTGTATTTGTAAACTGTCAATCCACATACGTTTGAATACTCCATCTTGTCTCCATTTCTGAAATCTGTTATGTAAAGTACTGGATGCACCAAGACTTCGTGGTATGCTTTCCACTGACATCCAGTACGTGCTATGTAAAAGCTAGCAGTCATTGCCTTTCTATCATCAATTCTTGGACGACCTGTTTTCTTCTTTTTTCTTTTGGTTTTATGTACAAGAAAAGTTGAAATTTGATTCCATAATGTATATGGTATTTCCTAAGATGAATCTATTTCAGAAATTTCAGATATCAAATTATTCTCATGATATATAGTGTATAGATACTTTGCTTTACCGAATAGATCTATTGTACCATAAACTTAAATATTATAAACTACTTATCGGATAGGCTCTAAGATAATTTGGATAAAGAGGTAGGTGAAGATAAAGAGGAAGAATCAGAAGAATGTAAAAAGCACAGGTTTTCTATAGAAGGTGGAGATTAATTTAATAGGTTTATTTTATAAGGTATAGGAGAAACTTATCTTTAACTTTTGATACCATTAATTTGGACAATAAGTTTAATATAAGTTCATGAAGTATAAATTGTATGAAATATCAAAGTAGAACAGAAATAGTTGCAATGAGTTTTATCATATTATCAAATCAAACTTTCAATCTTAAATTGAGTTTTTATTTGGAATGAATAAAAAAAATTATCAACGACAACTAGTTGATTTAAATAAAAATTATTCCAAATTGATTTATTCTTTAACAAGAACTTCCAATGGATGGTAAACATTGTTTTTTGTATCCAGATTAGACTTCGAGCAAATTATTTATAAATTCTTAATGGGAAGATTTTATAGTAGATAAATAAAAAAAATTAGATTTTTTACAGGTCAATAAACTTTATTGCCGCAATAAATCCGTAAGTCAAATGAAGAGCCATAACAAACAAACAGGAAAAAATTAGATGCAATGATGTTGTACTTGTTGTTGCAGCATTAGCAGCAAAAAAATAGCAGATAAGCCAGTTAAAATATGCTAAATAAAAACATAAAAATATTATATAGTGGAAAACACAACAACAACTATTAAAACCTATGATTGTTAATTTTTTAAAAATATCAAAAATTTGTAGCTGTATGTATTCAACCGAATTCATATCTCTAGTATTATGTGTCCTACCTAACTCAAATATCTAATAGCATGTAAAAGATGTCTTGGGTTTTTAAATATAAATTCTCCTGTCATTAAGATAAAAATAATAATAATAAGTACACAAAGAAATGTTAGATCAAGATGTCTAATAATCAACAAGAATGTTAATATCACACTTAAAAATCTATAACGTCTATTCTATACTCTAAATGACTCAATTAAAAGCTAGATAAAACATATGTTAGATTCCTAAAATATACTCATATTATAGCTAAGATTGAGTGGATTGATAGAAAATTAATTATTTTTTTTGTCAGCAAGAAACAAAGAATATATTTCAAAATATCTTTTCTTTTTTATAATTTTTTTATAATATAATTT
>DATFCH010000550.1:0-12809 GCA_035253345.1 Nitrososphaeraceae archaeon | reverse complement strand
TAAATAATAATTACTTTAAGATCGGTTGCAGGTTTGATAAATTTTAATGGTTTAAATGCTATAGATCCCTTAAATAAATATTCAATATCTCACAATCTTGAATCTTGTCCTCATGGAACTATATATTCAACCTCCGATTATTCTAAAGTAAAAATAGATTTTAGTTCAAATATAAACCCATTTGGTATTTCGAAATTCGTTTTAAGAGAGATTAAAAACAATATAGTTCAAACATCTCATACATATCCTGATCCAAAATGTACTTCGTTAAAAAAAAGTATTTCTGAATATATTCGTTGCGATAGCGATCAAAATTGGATAACTGTGGGGAACGGAGCAACTGAAATCATTCATAATTTTGTAAGATCACTTTGTTTGAAGAATTCCATTATTCCATCTCCTACATTTTGTGAATATGAATTGGCATCTAAAAGATGTGGAATGACAATCCATTATATTCCGTTATCTAAAAAATTACATATCGAACCAGATTCAATTATAGAAAAGGTAAAAAAGAATCCTAACAGTCTGATATTCCTTTGTAATCCTAACAATCCTACTGGATTGGTAGACACCAAAGCTATCGAAAAAATCCTCACTTCTATTAATAATTATAAAACAATTTTAATGATAGATGAAAGTTTCATTGAATTCTTAAGTGAGATGAGAAAAAATTCTATGATATCAAGAATAAAAGAATTTGAAAATCTAACCGTACTGAGATCCATGACCAAGTCATTTGGATTAGCAGGTTTGCGTTTAGGTTATATAATTGCGAATCCAAAAATAACACAACGATTAAAATCTTATCAAATAGCTTGGAATGTAAATGGAATTGCTCAAATTGCAGGAATCGCAGCATTAAAGGATCAGGCATTTCTATTGAATGCAAGAAAAACTATTCGAAAAGAAAGAGAATATATGTACAACAAAATAAATCTCAATAAAACTAAAGTAAAAGCTTTAAGATCTCAAGTTAACTTTTTTCTTATTAAATTGAAAAACGTTGATTCAATTAGTTATCAAAAAATATTATTGAAAGATTACGGAATACTTGTTAGAGACTGTTCTACCTTTAGTGGTGTGTTGTCAAATCACTTCATAAGAGTAGCGGTAAGAAAGCATAATGATAACTTAAAATTATTAAAAGCGATCTATGAGATTAATACCAATTTTGATAAATACAAAGTTATTTTAGGATAGACTTGGTCCTATAGAAGAGAAGAAGTGAAATCTTGATGAACGCAAGAGTGTTAATGATACAGGGAACTTCGTCTGGAGCCGGAAAAAGCACTATTGTAATAGCATTATGTCGAATATTATCCAATCTTGGTTACAAGGTCTCTCCTTTTAAAGCTCAAAATATGTCGTCGAAGATTTATAGTATCTCAAGTAATTCCCAAATATCTCAAATACAAGCTATACAATCATTTGCTTCGAGGAAAAATCCGGATTGGAAAATAAATCCTATTTTATTAGTTCCCATTGGAAATTACAAAAGCAGGATATTCCTAAAAGGTAAATTTTACCAAGAAATGTCTGCAAGGAAATATTATTCAGAATTTGTTTTACAAAAAGGCTTTCCAATTGTATTAGATACTTTGGCTAAATTGAGAGAAAAAAACGATATAATAGTAATTGAAGGTGCTGGTTCTCCCGCCGAAATTAATATTGCAAAATATGATATTGCAAATATGTTACTAGCTGAAAAAGTCAATTCTCCCGTATTACTTGTCTCAGACATTGAGAGAGGTGGATGTTTTGCTAGCATATATGGCACAATAAAACTCTTAAAACGAAACCAACAAAGACTAACTAAAGGATTTCTAATCAATAAATTTCGCGGAGATAAAACTATATTAGAAGATGCACTAAGATTTATTGAATTTAAAACCAAAACTGTTAATGTAGGTATAATTCCTAAAATAGAATTTTCCCTACCGCCAGAAGATTCTTTGGATGAAATAAATAGAGAAAATTTGAAAGATATACAAATATCAGATTCAAATAGACAATTAGAATCACAAATAACCTTACTAACATCAAGAATTGAAAGTAGAATAAAGTTGGAATTCATTTTAAAAATTTTAAACTTAAAATGATACCAGTTATTGATTTTATTATTATACTAATCAGCTCGGTAATAATTGATTTGATATTAGGAGATCCAATTAACAAAATACATCCAGTAGCATGGATTGGAAAATATATTAACTATTTTATTCCAAAGATTAAAGAAAATCGAAATAGGATTTATGAGAGAAAAAAAGGTATAATTTTTACTATTGTAACCATATTTTTTTTTGCTATTCTAATACATACCATTTCTATTTTTTTTTATAATATCAGTATTATATTGATGATTGGTTTTTCAATATACATTTTGTATTCAGTTATAGCTATAAAGGGTATGGAAAATCACATCAATGCAATTATTTTAGCATTACAAAATAATGATATAAAAAAAGCTAGAAAATATTTATCTTTTATTGTAAGTAGAAATACCATAAATCTGGATGAAGAACATATTCTATCAGGAGCGATTGAATCTATTGCGGATGGAACAGTGGATGGAGTAATATCTCCAATATTCTACTTTTCTATATTTGGCTCAACGGGTGCGTTTATTTTTCGTGTAATTAGTACATTGGATTCTATGATCGGATACAAAGATGAATATTACCAAAAAATTGGATGGATGGCTGCTAAAACAGATACATACGCAAATTATATCCCAGCAAGAATCACCGCGATCATTATGATATTTGCTGCAATTATTTTAAATGAAGATTGGAAAAATTCAATTCACATATTCACAAAAGAGAGAAAATATACTGATAGTATTAACTCAGGTCATCCTATTTCTGTTTTAGCAGGTGCTTTAAGAATAAGACTAGAAAAATTAGATCATTACTCTATCGGGGAATCAGTAGAAAAAATATCAATAGAAAAATGTAAAGAAGCTATTAAAATAATGAAATTAACTATTTTTGTTTTCTGTATAATTATTTCGATACCGATTATACTTTTCCTGGGGATATTGAATTGGTGGAATTATTTATTTGGTATATTCTAATATTTTATCAGTTTTTTCATTTTTAACAATATTTCCAACGAAAACTTTTGATCTCAACTATGTGGCTCAAAGTATGTATTTATTTCCCTTGGTTGGACTTTTAATTGGTATTATAATAGCAGGCATTTCTTTTCTTCTATTTCCACTTCTTCCTAGTTTTCTTGTAGGATTTATTATTACTGCAGCTATTTTAGGAATAACTGGTCTTCATCACAGCGATGCTTTGTCTGACCTTGCAGATGGATTAATGGCTAAAGGATCGAAGGAATTCAAGCACAAAGTAATGTCTGATCCAAGAACCGGTACAGCTGGTACAATAGTGCTAATTTTTTATATAATAGGAATGATAATTTTTGTTTCTAATATTACAGAAATAATAAAATTAATATCTGTTATAATCATAGCAGAGGTAATATCAAAATACAGCATGGTTTTACAATGTTTTATAGGAAAATCAGCGTGGCCAGGGCTTAATTCAACATTTATTAAAGAAATGAAGATCAAAAAAAAATTCCTAGCCTCAACTTTAATTTTAACTATAAGCTTAATACTTTTCGGTTTCGATTTTTATTATGTGTTGTCAAGTATATTGATAATGCTAGCAAATTGTTATTTATTAACATTTATTTCAAATAGATCATTTGGAGGGACATCAGGTGATGTAATTGGCGCAACTAATGAAATTTCAAGATTTATTATTTATTTCATATATTCGATATTTTAACAAAAATGGTAATAAAACTGACACAAATTATCAATAAAAAAAACTTTATCGCCATAATTATGGCCGGAGGTGAAGGCAGTAGAATGAAACGACACTACAAGACTGAAAAACCCTTGCTATCAATAAATGGTAAAAAAATCATTGAATATATTATTGAATCAATAATCAAATCTGATTATTTCGATGAAATTATTGTATGTGTTAGTCATAGAAATCATAGAACAAGAGTCTTTTTACAACAATATAACTACAAACATGAAGCAAATATTCAAGTTATAGTGGGGAATGGTAAAGGATATCCAGCTGATTTATCACATATTTTAAAAAAATTTGTTGATGCTGTTTTATTAATAATACCTGCAGATCTGCCTTTGATTTCACAATTAGATATATCTGAGATATTGAATAAATGTGATTTTAACAAACTATGCAATACAATTATTATTTTAAAAAAAATCATTGATGAATTAGGTATTAAACCTAGTTTTGTATTCAAATATAGACGAAGTACTTTTTGTTATTCAGGAATCGCTATTTTTAATCTTAAAAAAAACTATCATCCTGGCAAGATTATTAAAGAAAGATATGTAATTATAAATAATATAGGAATAGCTGTAAATGTCAATGAAAAAGACGATCTCAATATTGCTAGAAATTTAATAAAACAACTAAAGAATAATAATTAAAATATGTTGAATAACATAATCAATCCAAAGGATTGATCAAATCTCCATTGATTTTTGCTCTTCCCCCCGATTTCACAGCTAATACTTCATTGCAGGATTTGCAATAGATGTTTGTAGTTGTATGTGAATATACAATATTTTTTTCCTCACACTTCGAACATTTAATATGAAGAAAATTGCTATTTGGTTGCGGAATTAATATATTTTCTTTCATGAACATATATCACTTTTTTCTTAAATTTACGAGCTTATTTCTAACTTTCGCATACGCATTCCCTCTCTCATAGATTTATTTTGACATGTTTTACATGTATATCGTAATGTGATTTTTTTAGTTGTTTTAGCAGTTCTTTTTAACTCAGGAAATTTCTGGCCTCCATATCCCTTTTTGTCCTCTGCATGACGCCTAGCACCTAAAGCGGTTTTTCTGTCTTTTCCTTTCTTATAGATACCTACTGCTTGGATTGTATGATTCTTACATTTTGGACAGTATTTGCGCATTTCCTTTTGCATCTTCATATTAAACCCTTAAACCATTAGGGTTATTTAAGGAAAACTAATATATTAATTCAAATCTAAAATTGTAATTTAGAATTATGTCGTAAACAAATAGAAGAAATTAAAATTATATTATCTACATTAGATAATTGATTGTAATAAAATTTAAACGCTTATAAGCAACCTTTTTCTAATCATTAAAAGAAAATGGACATATTTGGTAGTTTAATACAACAGCTTAATGTACCGATTAGTATGGATACCTTTGGCGTATGGATACCTTTAACTTTTGGATTAGCAGTAGGACTAGCATACGTTATCGCATCCGGTTTAAGACGTCCGACATAGTAAAATAACCAATTACTCTAGATCCTTTTTTCTTTTTGTTCACATAAATTTATTATATTTCGTTATTATGGGTTTTCCTTAATAATGTAACAGAGTTTTCATTTATATCAAAGTCGATTAAAAAAGATTTTAAAGTCAAAATTGGAACTATTGGAACTCCTTGAATAAATCTAAAGTTAGAGGAAAATAATGTTATTATCATTGGAAGAACCGTTCTTATATTCTCTTGTCTGTATAACCACAATTTGCTTCTTTTTTTTTGTTTTTCGGCATAAATAGATAGGTTGGTATTATTATTATATTTCCAATGTTTGCAGTCAATAGTAATGGCAAAATTATTTTTTATACCGATTACATCTAATTGAGCCCTTGGTTTAGACAATACAATATTAACTTTAGTATTATAATTGAATCGTTTTAGAAGTTCAGATGTGAAATATTCAAAATCTTTCCATGATAGTAATTTTGAACATTCTTGTATATCACAGCCTAATTCTAACGACAATAGCGAAGCCTTAATTCTATCAATGACTGAAAATGAGAGGATCTTTTTCCCATTTTTTTCTAACAATAATCCAATCTTATGTTGAAATAAAAAATTTAATAGCTGTCTTGAAACAGTTACACTCTCGATTCCTGTTTTTGTTTTGAAATCATTTATAGTGATTTCGCTGGTCATCGATTGAATCGATTTTAGAAGAATACTTGGATGGATATAATCAACCAATTTTTTTAAAACTTTGTATAAATTAAGATATTTTATTTAGAATAATTATGATTTTTTACATTCTATTAATTCTAAACTCTTTCTTTGGAGTTTGAATATTTACCAATATCTGCTTTAACTCATCGTCAGTTAATGCTCTATTTAGTCTACCAGTCGATGCGGCATTTATTAAATAATTTTCAACAGCGGCAGCTAATTCTGGTTTGACTATTCTTACATTTGCGAGTCGTTGTCTAGCAGATGGTTCCAACAAAACTAGTAATACTCTTTGTCGCATAGCCTCCGCTTCTGCTTCCCTCCGTTTTGCTTCTTCATCGTTTGGTTTTTGATTTGAATAGGACATATTTACAAAATTAAGAATATCTACTCAATTCAGGATTCGTTTTTTGTAACTCTTTATGCAGCTCTGTCGCTATTCTATCCACTCTTTTCATTCCATCATCTGAAATTATACGTCCATGAGTTTTCTTAACTACATAACCTGAACTTTCCAATTGTTTTAGGCCAGTTCGAATGATTCCTCCACTTGCATCGATATGATGAGCAAGAAAATAACCTCTTTGTTTATTTCCTCCATATTTACTCCTCAAATCTTCAACGCTAATTGGTCCGTGAATATAGACTTTTCGCAATAGAGAAGCGCATCTGATATACCACCAATCTTTATTTTGTGGAATTTTTTCTGTATGGGGACCGGTCTTGGTAAAAGAAGACCATGATGGTGGTTCGATTTTTTTATCATTTTTTAAATATGCAGCTAATTTTTCAATAAATCTGTCTGATGGAACATCATAAACTTTAGCCATTATAGTATCAAAATAATTCTCAAGCCCCTATAAATCCTTATTCTCGTCAAATATTAAACCAAGCTTCTTAAAGTAATTTTCTATAAACATTATTACATAGCAGACATGTGATTCTCAGAGCCTTGATATTCGACCGACCAATTCTAACTCTACAATTAGATCCGGGAACAATAAATCGCTTACATTTTTTACAAAATAGTTGTCTAATATCATAAGGAAGTTTCAGTCTTACTCTTTTTGCGATTTTTTTTGCGATTTGAGCTTGATTATTAGCTAATTCATAATCATCATCAATTTTTTGAAAAGCAATTTCAATCAATATAGTTATTCTTTCCTGTGCCATTAATTTTGCTAATTGTTTTCCCAAAATTACAAATTTTACTGACATTATCAAAAATAAAAATTTTTTTATTTAGCCAAATTATTTAATAAAAAATCATACAATATTTTTTAATCAAATATTAAAGACATGAAAAATAAACAATATATTGATATGCCAAATTTCCATAATATTAGCAGAATCCGCGATTGAGATTATTCCGAAGGAATTACGTAATAATTCTTTAATATTGGATTATTTAAAAAAGATAGGTAAATCGAATAATGAAGTTTTTCTTGACAAGAGTTATCATTACGTCGCTATGAGAGAAGAAAAAATTAATAATAGTTGGAAAAGAGGTAGACCTGATCTTGTTCACATATGTTTATTGTCAATCTTAGCAACTCCCCTTTATATGAAAGATTTAGTCAACGTATATGTACATACTATAGACAATAAAACAATTTTTCTTGGTAGAAAGGTTCGTTTACCGAAATCATATAAAAGATTTGTAGGATTAATGATAAAATTATTTCAAGAAAAACAAATCAAGGGTAATGAACTCACTTACAAAAGAGAGGGTTATTTATTAAAAATTAACAATAATATGACATTCGATAATTTACTGGACAAGATTATTAAACCTGAAAAGGTAATAGGATTTTCGAGTACAGGTATTTTAAAAAACCTAAAATCTATTGTAGATGAAACTATAGATATACAAAATAAACACATAGCTTATATAATTGGAGGATTTCCGAATGGAGAATTTTCAAAAAATATAAGGGAGAGATTTCACATGACGTATGCCATTACAAACGATCAATTGGAAGCTCATGTGGTGATTTCTAGACTTGCATACGAATGCGAAAATCGTATATCCTTATTATATGGTCACATCTAAGTTTCAAAAGAAAGATTTTTAAAAAGAACTGAAACAATAACTTTCAATATATGAGTCATTTGAAAAAGAATTTCTTTTTCTCCATTTACCTAATTGTATTTTTTTTTATGTTAAATATCTTATTATTGAATTCAATTGATAAGGCTTTTTCTGATGGATTATTCATGGAAAATTTACCTCCAGCTTCTGTTGGCGATAGAGAAGCTAGTCTTTTTACTAAAATTAGTCCTCCTATTTTAACAACCGATAGCAAAGGAAATACATATTTTCAATTAAGGTTGTTCGATGCTAAAAATAATGAAACTATTAAATTTGTATCATATTTCATAACAGTTGAAAAAGATGGTAAATTATTAATGAGAGATCTTTTTCAATCCGAGCAAGGTCCTTTAAAGATAAAGATTAATCCAGCTAATAGTGAAACTGTTAGTGTCTTTGGTTCTCAAGAACCTTTTTTGGGAGGTTGGACTAGCCAGACAGGGGAAATTACAATTAGCGGTCCATTACTTTTAGAAGGAGGGTTATATCACTTTACAATAGAAATATTTGGAATAGATAATCCTAGAAATATATTTAAACCTGAAAATGCTCCACGGTTTGATTCATGGCTTAGTGTCGGTGATGTATATCATACTAATATCACAGACAATAATCAAAATTATAATATTACTTTAATATCATATTATGATAGGATTCAAAATTTCAAATACGATTCTCAAAAAAGCAACATGTCTTGGGTAATGCCATTCAATTGGGATTTAAAACGAATTCAAGATAATAATATTTTTGTTCATGAAGAAATAAGGATACCTAAATCATTGACTAAGTTTAGTGAATCAAATTCCTTTGATGCTTTAGTTAATGACAATCCTTTGATTGGAAGATCAATAGCATTAGATCCATTTACTGAGGAAAATAATTTTATAATCCACTTATTGATAAATAAGGCAGACGTTTTAAAAATAGCCCAAATTGTGAATAATTCTTCAAATATAACTAAAAGCAGTCCTGTCAATGAAATGATATTTAGTCTTTCTCCAGCAGAACAGAAGATAGTAGAGACTACAACAGAAGTAGTTTCAGATATTGGCGGTATTCTAGTCAAATTTAACTGGACAGACCAGATTTTAGCCAATCAAGATACAAGTTTACAATTAGATTTTTCTGATGCTCTTTCAACAGAAGAACTAAAAGGAGATATCAAATATGATATTATAGTTTATGACAAATCCGGTACAGAAGTTGTTTCAAAACAAAATTTGATCGCCAAAGGCGGAACAGATTCTCAAATGATTAAATTTCCAGCAAAAGGTATTTATCAAATAGAAATTCATATAAAAGGTATAATCTACCCTAACACAAATACTCCTGATGAAACAAGAAATGGAATAGCAAGAGGTAGTGTTGTAGTAAATTAATATTTTCAATTCTATATTTTTTCTTTGAACAAAATGTTAAGTTATTATAGTTTATAGATTAGTTAACAAATCGATGAAGGTTCAATTTGTCAATCATCTAGTTTGTCTGAACCATTCTGATAAACAAGTTCGTTTGAAATTAAATAATATAATTAGTGATAATAAAAATGAGTGT
Source organism: Nitrososphaeraceae archaeon (assembly GCA_035253345.1). Classification (GTDB taxonomy): domain Archaea; phylum Thermoproteota; class Nitrososphaeria; order Nitrososphaerales; family Nitrososphaeraceae; genus TH1177. The sequence goes on along the minus strand of DATFCH010000550.1, from coordinate 3,128 downwards.
ATTGAAGGATTTCTATATTGTGTTAAATGTAACATCAAATATCCAATAATTGAAGGCATAGCGATAGTTGTAAAAAATATTTCACAGTATATCCAAGATAGAACAGAGATGTATGGAAAGTGGTTGCTATCTTGTATTTCTAAAGAAATGAGAGAATATTTGAAAGATACCGGAAAGTCGCTACTTTTACCAAACAAAACAAGCAGATATGAGGATGGCGGAATTTGGTATACACCATATAAATGGTTCCAACAAGATAATCATAATGAAGACAGGTTAATTAAATCATTAAAAGGTAATCCAAATCCAAATGAACTTTATGATCGTATTGTCAACAGTATAAATCCCAAAATAGATGGAATTGCTCTTGATATAGGATGTGCAATGGGTAAAACTACATTACAACTTGCTAAAAAATATTCTTTTGTAATAGGAATAGATCTTTCATTTTCCTTTATCAAAGAAGCTCGAAAGTATATGCAAGAACTTAGGCAAGGCAATGCAGAATTTTGTGTGGCAGATGCAGAGTCACCTCCTTTTCATCCAATGAAATTTGATCTTATAATGGCAATTAATCTGATCGAGTTAGTAAATGTAATAAAGTTATTATCATCATGCCATTGGTTATTAAAACCTCAAAGCGATATTATAATAACAGATCCTTATGATTTCAATAGAGAAAGAATAGGGAAAGAATATAATGCTAGATCATTTCGGACTCTAATTAAAGAAAACGGTTTTGAAATTAATGAATCATGTTTGAAAAAGGAAGCATTTATTCCTTGGATATTGAAAATAAATGAAAGAACTTATCTATACTACTTTGTAGATTTTATTAAAGCAAAAAAAATCTCAAAACATAAATTGAATTTAAAATAAAAAGAAAACTAAAGGTTTACAATAAACAAAAATTAATAATTCGCACTATAAATAAAGGATTATTCTACAACATGGATCCAAGTAATATTTTTAAAGATCGAACAAAATTATCTCCCAGATATATACCAAGTGAACTCGTTCACAGAGAGAAACAAATACATCTTCTTGTTAGAATATTTACAGATATACAAAAAAATCCGGACAATTTTCCATTAACAGTCCTACAAGTAATTGGACCTACAGGAATTGGTAAAACTTCTACAATAATGAAATTTTCAAGCATTTTAGAAAAGGAATTAAAAAGTAATAAAATTAATCTTAAAATCGCATATATAAATTTAAAATTGCATGGTGGAAATAAATATGCAATTTATAAATATTTGCTTAACTGTATCGCTCCAGAATTGCCTCCACAAGGTTTAAGTGCAGAGGAGATGCTTAGACAAATGTTAGATTATTTAATTTTAAATAACATTTACTCTTTAATAATACTTGATGAGATTGATTATTTAATAAAAATTTCAAAAGAGACAGGTATTATATATGATCTAACGAGACTAAATGAATTTGATCCTACCAAAAAATGTAATGTAAAAGGAGTTATTTTCATATCAAGAAGTACAGAATATTATGAGAAATTAGATAAGGCAGAATTGAGTTCATTGGGAAGAGGTTTCATTGGATTTCCACCTTATACTATTGAGCAGATAAGTGATATACTTATAAGGCGAGCCAAAGAGGCTTTTGAGAATAACGTTATTGGTACAGACATAATTGATCTAGTAGCAAAAATAATAATTTCTCCTGTAATTAATGGAGATATTAGATACGCGTTGGATTTGTTATCCTATTCTGGAAACCTTGCAGAAACTGAAGGAACAACACGGCTACTATCTGAACACATTAGAAAAATCAATAGACAGATCTATAATGGAATTACAGATGAAGATATCAAGGAATTGAAGAATAATGAGATAATTGTATTATTAGGTATGATAAGGGGATTAAAGATTAAAAATAAAGATTATACAGACTTAAAGGAGATACGAATACAGACTTTAGAGATTTTAGAAAAATATAAACTAAGAAAAATAGATATAGAGAATACATTAGACGAGCTTGCCGAGAAAAAAATTATAAAGATTCTCTCATTAAAAAAAATTAGTTTAATATCCTCATCTCTCGATACTCTAGAAAATACACTATCTAATAAAATAAATTCAGATTTTGATTCTAAATGAGCGACATATATATTGTTAAAGATATCATAGAGCAAGGATTAGGAAGTATAGGAAAAATAAAAATATTAAGAGCTTTATCAGAAGAAAAAAAATTAGTTACTGTTTATTTCATTCATAAGAAAACTCATCTTAAAAGAGAAGATATAAAAAGAAATCTTGCTGATTTAATTAAAATTGAATGGGTCATAGAACAAAAAATAGGAAATAGTGTGTATACCATTAATAGACAAAATAAATTTGTACAAAAGCTTGTATTATTTTTTTATGAGACAGGATATATTACTAATTTATGAAATTAGTATATTATAGTAGATTATAAAAAAATTTGAAAATCTTCAAAAATGGAAAGATCATAATAAATAAAAATTAAATATCAATCTAACCATTCCTTTATCCTTTGATATTCGAAATTAACTTTTTGATTGTAAAATTCTATAGAAGGAGACTTTAAAATGGTTATTGGCCCATTATTATCATAAAAATTAGTATCAATAAAGCCAGCTTTTCCATTTCCTGTATCCATAAAACAGAAGCCCTTACCCTCAAAATTTATCAGATTATTTTGTTCTTGTATGAAATCTTTAATTTTATTTATTATTTGAGAGGATACTGAGCGAGCTTGACCTTCTGCAAAAATACCAGCTTTGGGAATAGATACGATTTGATTTATTTTGATTTCAGTAGAATCTCCAATAGCAAACACATCCTCAAACTTTGTTTTTAATGTAAATTTATCTACGGTCAACCAACTATCTTGTTTTTTATCAATCAACCCGCATTTTGATATAATGGGAGGTAAAAAATGGAATGGTATTCCAATAAGGATATCGTATTCTTTTTTCTGTTTATTTTTGAAATATAAAAATTGATTATCCACTTTTTCTAATAAAAATTCAGGAAATAAATTTATGTTTTGTTTCACCAAAAGGGAAAGTAACTCTTGATTAGGTTGTTTTCCAGCTACAGGTAGAGGTATTTTGGAAGGCAAATAAACATCGAGTTCTATTT
>DATFCH010000549.1:0-6545 GCA_035253345.1 Nitrososphaeraceae archaeon | reverse complement strand
GGGGAGATGCAATGAAAATATGTGGAGCAAAGACAAATGGTCAAGCAATCACATGGGGTTCGCCAATCGTTATAATCAAAGCAAATGATTTTAAATTTGATATATATGATGTAGAGATAAGGGAGATAATTCCTCCTAATTCCTAATTTTATTCTTGATTATTCATAAAAATGAATAATCTCTTAAATAGATATTAAAATTCTTTGTAAGCTATATAGTGTAAATGAAGAAAATCTGTATACTGGGTTCAGGTTATGCAGGATTATTTTGTGCTGCTAATTTGTTATCGGCTAAGACCTACAAAAACAAATTTGAAATAACTGTTATTGATCAAAATTCTTACCATCAACTTTTACAACAAATACATTTAGTTTGTTCAGGTATAAAAAAACCAGAGGAAATTTCTTTTTCCATCAGTGATTTAATGAAAGATGAAATAAAATTTATTAAAGATATAGTAATTCAAGTAAACTTTAACACACAGAATGTTTTAACAGCAAGCAAATGTGAATATGAATTTGACTATCTTATTGTCGCTTTAGGCGCATCAAATTCTTATTTTGAAATAGAAGGAGCAAAAGAATTTTCTCAATCGTTTCGATCATTAGATGATGCGATGAAACTACAAAAGAAAATACAACAACTGAAACATAAGAACATCGTTATATGTGGTGGAGGAGCAACCGGCATTAGCTTAGCAGGTGCAATTTCTGAATTTACAACCAAAAATACCAAGATAATTATAGTTGAAGCGCAATCTGATATTCTTCCTGGATGGAATCAAAATCTAGTAAAGACCATTAAAGTATTTCTTGAAAACAAAAACGTTGATTTAATTACAAATAATCCAATAAAAGAAGTTAAAACCTCATCTGTATTATTAAAGGATGGAAAAATAATAGAGGATTGTCTACCGGTTTGGACAGCAGGCGTAAGAGGACGTAATCTATCTATAATACCGGAAATTAAGAAAACTACATCGAATAGAATAATAGTTAATAAATTTTCTCAAATAAATGATTATGAGAATGCTTTTGCATTAGGCGATATTTCTGCGTTCCCTCTCGCTAATGGACAAAACTCACCTCAATTAGCTCAATTCGCTGTAAGACAAGCTAAGAATGTCGCAAAGAACATATTAAAAAAAGAAAATGGAGAAAAGATGACTAAATTTCATTATGAGCAACATGGTAATATCCTATCTCTTGGAAAGACCTGTATAGGAATGATAGGCGGAATTATTGTTACCGGGTCTCTATGTCAATATGTTGAAGATTTTTTGATAGATAATTATATTAAAACAATCAAAAATAGAGGACGAGGTATTTCAGCTTTAGCCTATGAACAAGATAAATTATCACAAATTTCTTCTTCGCTTAATTTTATGATTACAACAGCAGCAAAAATATTATCAATAGATTAATATCGTTCTCATATATAATTTATATCTATCAAACTCATAATCTTGTTTACTTTATAAAAATAAAAGAAAAATACTAAAGATTGTAAATAATACTTTTTAAAAATGGAATTAGGATGTATTCCTATCAAGTTTTCAAAATGGAATATGATTATACAAATTGTCTCTCTTAATTTACTCCGAAAAAAGATTAAATTAGAGAAAGATCATAATTAATTAATCTAAATATCGTGGAGAATAAAATAAAATAATGTTACAGCCTAAATTAGAAAATAAGGAATCTAACTTTGAAACAGAAAAATCTGAAGAATTTAACAAAAATATCAATTTCAATGATTACACCTTTCAGTATTTGTATAATAAGAATAATACTTTTTTCAAACTTTTTATGCATATTAAAGTTTATGATAAAATCAATAATGAAAATATAGAAAAACAAGGAATATTGTTAAGAAGTTGGAATCCAATAACCAAAACCGGTGAACGTTATGTTTTCAACAAGGAAGATGGTGAAGGCGACTTGAATACCAAATCAGTTTATTTTCCAGATTCCAAAACAATCATCGAGATCTCAAACACTGATAAAAATGAAGACATACTTAACCTGGCAAATGAGATTATTAATATATGTCCACATAAAGACATAGAAATACAATATACTAATTAATATCTTTTAGCATCTATTCATATATGAGCTACTAAATATATAATCCATAAATTCAATTTTTAATCAAATATAGAATCATTGTAAAGGATTATTTGAATGTCCAATTATCTTATTCTCTTTCATAACTGTGCAGCATTTACATTTTACTTTAATACAGACTAAAGGTTTATCATGATTACATATTTGACATATGCATTCTGTACCAAATTTATGAGTAATCTCTAACTTTTTCTTGGTATATAAAATATACCATGATAAAATGAGAATAGTTCCCAAAATAATGAAAACAATGGAAAGGAGTATACTTGATCTAAAAGCCAGTAATATGGTACCAAAGGCAATTACTGCGATACCTGTAATTAGAGGCCATGATGGAATTTCATTTTCTGGGTTCATTTTTTTAGGATCCTTAATTTTTAACTAATACCTCAGATTCAGAGTCTATTGTAATATTATCGTTTTTCTTCTTTTTCTTTTTAATTTTATCTCTAACTTCTTCTAAAATTTCCTTAAGTTGTTCTTGGGGTAATTTACTAATTCGAGCATCACATTCTATTCCTTTAGATTCAAGTACCTGTTCCGTTATTTCAATTATTTCAGATTTATGTTTTTTTTCATTCTCTGTAAGCCAACCATAACTATTGAATCTAAAGAATGCAAAATCGCTCATATAGTTATATATACAATCTTATAGTTAACTTTTTCTTTAGTGTTTTTGTAACTGTATATCATAAAATTTTTATTTGTATAATGATTATTCATGTTTTTATAATTTATGTTTGTTAACTTCAATTCTAATTTCTCTAGATTCCTGTTGCAATTAATTATTTTTACGGCTCTTTTCTATTGTTACTAACTTCTATAACTTAATATTTCCTTTATATTTGACTTCATAAATTTATTATTGTTCTTTAAATTTCTTATTCAATTAGCATTAATACAAATATCATTCTCGATTTCTTTAATTAACTAAATTTTTAAACTAAAATAGATTTAGGGTATTTCTTTATTAATTATTTAGTAACGAAAATATTTTTCACAAAAAATCAAATAATATATCTTAAAATTCATTTAAGTTTTTTTCCAAATACCTTTGTTAATCTTTCAAGGGCGTGTGAGCTATCCCATCTATCAACTTTGACTTCTATTAAGCTAAACTCTTTTAAATTTCTATTAGCATTTAACAAAGCAGCACAAAATTGTTTATCCGTATTTACAACAAAGCTTTTTCCCTTCCCTATTACTTCTATAAATTTTGAATAATTCCAACTAGCCAAATTGTTATATGGTCCGTCTAGCATTGATCGTTCAGTACGATATCCATCATTATTTAGTAAAATGATAATAGGATTTAGGTTTTCTTTGGCGATAGTACTTATTTCATTTCCTGTCATTTGAAAAGCACCATCACCAACTAAAACAATAGGTCTAATATTCGGATTGGCTAGCTGTGCACCCAAACAGGCGGGTATGGCAAAACCCATCGAAAGATAAAACGCTGGTGAAATAAATTCAGTACCTTTATAGATAAACAGATCTAAACCTCCGAAAAGAGTGTCGCCGACATCAGCAATGACCATATTATTAGCAGTGATGAATTGATTCAAAATTGTGAATAGGCTATTCACAGTTACTTTACCGTCTAGATTCGTATTTGTTGATAAATCTATTCCCCTTTTTTTATGACTTATTTTATTATTTGGAAACTTTTTAATTTTTATTTTACACAAATTTTTTAAATATTCTTTAAGTGATATATTGTCGAAAGTATGGTATCTTATATCTAACCGAGTGCTTGAAGCATTTATTGTTTTACCTTGATCTACGGGGGTGGGGGAATTCCCAAAATCAATATCTGTAAGAAAAGATCCCAAAATCAGTACACAATCACTTTTTTCTACATATTCCCTTACATTTTGATATCCCATTGCTCCTTCATACACCCCCAAGTACATAGGATGTTTTTCACTCAATACCGATTTACTTAATGGTGTGGAAACTACAGGAATACAGGTTTTATTTAAAAATTCTAATAGGTAATTCTGTAATCCAAATCTTTGTACTTCTACTCCAGCCACTATTACTGGATTATTAGAATTATTTATCATCTCGGCAGTTTCGTCCAGGGCTTCCATCATTGCTTTATGGTTTATTATTATATCTGGTATAAGGCATTCTTGTGACCCCTTGACTTTTTTATATGTCATATCTCTGGGAATCTCAATATAAACAGGTAGTTTATGGATAATTGCAGAAGATAATACTCTTTCAATTTGAGTTGGAATTGTATTAACATTATCTAAAACTGTAGCATCTACAGTAACGTTTTTATAAATAGTAAATTGAGTGTCGTAATCTTTTATCTTGTGATGAAGGAGTGATGTTTTTTTTCTTTCATAAACTCCTGGTGAACCACTTAAAATAACTACAGGTGATTTTTCTGCATAAGCTTCTGCAGTAGTATTCAACAATTTTAATCCACCTACACAATAGGTTACACATACTGCTCCTATTCCATTTATTCGTGCATATGCATCCGCAGCAAATCCAGCACCTTGTTCGTCGCATGTCGTTATTGTTTTTATTTTACTATGAGAAAGCTGATCATAAAAACCTAATACATAATCTCCGGGAATGCCAAAAATGTGTTTGATATTGAGGGAATACAATTGATTAATAAGGTATTCTCCGACCGTTGTTTCAATTTCCAACTAAATACTTAATTTAGGTTATTATTAAAAAATGTTGTTTACCACTCTTTAGTGATTTATTACATTTATTTTAATATAATGTTAATTTCATATTACAAATAAATTTTATTTTTAGGAATGGGAAGTGTGTACTTAATAAATCTACAGTAAAAAAAGACTCTCTCAAAGTTTCGAAGTTTTCTATGAGAAGTTGTTCTAGATATATTCTACTTTCTTCATATAAGGTAGATTTTATATGTACACGTCTGTGACAAACACATTATCACTTAGACATCTTGAATATCCTCAAAATGGTTCCAAGAGAAGCCCAGAAGCCAAATATCAGGATTATAAACAACAATGGTATTTCCATCCTAGTTCCTGGTATAGAAGAAAAAATGGCGAAGGTAGCTATGATGGGAAAGGATGTAATCAATTTACAGGTTGTATTCCAGAATGCAAATTTTACTCTTTAAAGGGAAAACTTGAAGAAAATGAAGGTTTCGACTAATTATTTACTATTTTTTGGCTAATAAAAATATTAACAAGAGTTGAAAAACATATGTTATAGATGGTTATTTATAAAAAGATTTGATTATTTCAATATAAATATTTATAATCAAATTTAAAATCTGTTCTTATTCCCCTATAAGGGAAATATAATGTAGTATTATAGCCGAATAAAATGTAATAGGATAACAGTAGAATAATATATTCTAGAATCTATATTTATACTGTTGAATTCAAATCAAAATAATTTAAAATATGTTGTTATTACATTGAATTTCTCATGTAATTTATAGAGCCACTTTAATAACACTTTGAATACTCTTTAATATGTATAATGTGCAGTTGAAATTTAAGAAACAGGTATAGAATTGTATTTTTCTAAAATTTATTTCCTAAAATAACAAAAGAAAATAAAGGTAACACATAATTTTATTATGATTATGATAAAAGATAAAGTTGTGATAGTAACAGGTGCAAGTAGTGGTATCGGATTTGCAACCTCATTAGTATTGGCTAAAGCAGGAGCTAAAGTGGTTGCAGGAGCGAGAAGATTTGACAAACTCGAACTCTTAAAAACAAATATTCAGGAAAGTGGTGGTGAAATACTCATTAAGCAACTAGACGTCACAAAAAAGCATGAATGTGATTCATTTATGAATTTTGTTTTAGATGAATGGAATCGTATTGATGTTTTGATTAATAATGCTGGGCTTATGCCACTTAGTTTTTTGAAAAATTTAAAAATAGATGAATGGGAACAAATGATAGACGTAAATTTAAAAGGTGTGCTATATTGTACTGCAGCAGTTATTCCAACCATGATGAAAAACAAATCAGGTCATATAGTCAATATATCGTCAGTGGCGGGAAGAATCGTATTTCCAGCTGGGAGCGTTTATTGTGCTACCAAACACGCGGTTACTGCTTTTAGTGAAGGACTGAGACAAGAACTTAGTCAACGTTATAATATAAAAGTTACATGCATTGAACCAGGTGTAGTTGCTACAGACTTGCCCAGTACTATTACTGACGAATCGTTACAAGGATTTGTTGAATCAGTTAAAAAAATGGAAGCGTTGCAGGCAGAAGATATTGCTAATTCAATTCTATATGCAGTCAATTCAGCAGAATATGTAAATATTAATGAGATACTTTTGAGGCCAATTTCACAAGAAAAATAAAATAATTTTTTATGATTTATTTTTAATTTTTCAATAATAAATGATGAATTCATTTTTTTAAATTATTATCATTTTTT
>DATFCH010000548.1:0-15782 GCA_035253345.1 Nitrososphaeraceae archaeon | reverse complement strand
GAATTATGAACGAATTAGATTTATATCAATAATTTTGTACTTCCTCTCTTAAGAGTGGTAAACTCAAAGGCTTTTCCATTATTTTATTGATTTTAAGATTGTCTATATTGTCTTGTAAAGTAAAACCACTCTTAAGAAATGCAGTGATTAACATTATTTTTAAAGTTGTATCAGACTTTTCTCTTATCCTTTTTATACAATCTATTTCGTTCATTTGTGGCATTCTATAATCAGTAATAACAAGGGAACACTTTGAAATATTATCATCAGTATCTATACAGTTTAATGCATCAATTGGATTAGTAAATGAAATTGTTTGATATCCCCATGATTCTAAACTATCCTGAAACAGAGTAATAATGTCCGGTTCATCGTCTAATAATAATATTATTTTATTAGAATCAGACATGCTCAAGACCTTTAGCTAGTATAAATTAGAGATTATTAAATAGTTCGATTTTTCCTTTAAATAGAAGTTACCAAATTTATTTAAATTTTAACTTGATAATTATTAATAATTGGTTTTTTTAATTAATAGTTCCTATTTACTTTTAATATTGTTCAATTCATTATTGACATTCCATTGTATCATTACCTAATAATGAATCAATTTTATTTTTCAAATCTTTCAAAAAGACGGGTTTGTATAGAACAATTCTATCAATATCTATTATACCTTTTTGCAAGCGTTCAAGATAACTATGATCAGCTGTAGTTAGACAAATAATTACTTGTTCGTCTATCTCTTTTAATTTTTTATATATGGCTATACCATCAATACGTGGAATTCTCAAATCAAGTATGATCAAATCATATTTATTTTTTCGAAAGTCGAGTATAGCGTTAAACGGATCTGTGAATGCTTCTACTTTATATCCGTTACATTCCAAAAATGCTTTAAATAAAATTGTTATATCTTCATCATCATCTATTATGAGAATTCTTTTATTATTGTTATTATCATTAATATCCATTAGTGTTACTAGCTCAATTCGCTAAAATTTTTAGCAATATAATATATTAAGGGTATAGATAATTTGATAAACCTACATTAACGATCTGTTTCTTTAATTTATTCAAGAAAATATATCTGGAATGAGACACATGATTTGTGTTTTTTAAAATAAAATTGTTTCTATTGATCTTATAAATATAATTACAATAAAATAATTAAAAAATTTTGTAGTTAACGAAAAATGTAGAACATTAAAAACCTCTGGAGAACCAACTTACGGAGAATTGATCATGGAATTGAAGAGATAGGTTCCCCGTAAGTATATTTGCCTTATCACTTAGGCATTAAGTAATATCCTATATTGTTAATAATAATTAGAGATAAATTGATTCTAGTAATAATTAAATTTTCGGTGAATAAAGGAGATATAGCTACTGAAAGCTATGGACAAAAATTATTTCTATAAATTCTTGTTGTTATATTTATAATCTACATACTTCCAATTCATTTCTAATGGAGTTATATTCTGATATAAGGCTCAGTTAATTGTTCCTGAACTATCTCAATCAGTCGAGTTATCGATATTGGTTTATTAACAAAAAGGAACTTTTCCTTATCGTATTTTATATCTGTATAGGCTGACATCAGTATTATTTTAAGACTAGGATTAAGATTAGTTAGCTTTGTACACAATTCATTGCCGTCCATTATCGGCATCTTAAAATCAGAAATAATTAGTCTATATTCTTCTGGATTTTTTTCTATTTGGTTTAATGCTTCAAGAGAATCAGTGAATCCAGAAACCTTAAAGTTAGAAAGTTGCAATGCTTCAGAAAATAAGTTAACCAAGTCTGCTTCATCGTCTATGATAGCAATTGCCTTGGTTAGCATACCTTCTATAATATATCATTTTATTTAAATATGGAATTGATGTTTAATAAATAAAGCAGATAAATATGAGATTTAAACTCATATGTTCAGAAAATATAATCTTTTTTCTTTCTGGGATTTGTTGTATAGTCATATATATCACATTATTATATTTTTATTGAAATTATAGATCTAGTGACTAACTATACCATTAATTCATGATGCATATATCTATCGACTAATTCTATAATTTTATTAATAGGCACTGGTTTTCTGATAATTTCTATATTTAATAAATTATCAATATTTTCATTAGTTGCAGTTATAAATGCCATCTCGATACAAGGATTTAAATCATGTATTTTTTTAGCTAGTGTACAACCACTCATCTCGGGCATAATAGTCTAATAGGATGAATCTTAGTTGATCTTCATGTTCACTGACATAATCAATCAAGAATTGAGGATTTTTAAAACCTATAACAATATATCCATTCATTCGTATAACCTCTGTAAATAGATTCAAGGTATCCTCATCATCATCAACGACTGCTATTGTTGCAGAAGGTAAATCCATATTTAGTTCACAACGTCATTTGAATAATATACTATTTAATGATGCTACCTCTGAAATTGATTTTAATCCTTATTTTGAAACCGATATGATAAATTAATATAATTATATTGGGCTTCACATTATTTTTATGGTAAAATTGAGATAAATAATGATATTACAGTCCCCGCCGATGCACCAAATCCATCAACTACTAACATTGGTCTAAATCAAAATGTGGGACCAGGAGAATACTTTATACATGCTATTGTAGGTGGAGATGTTGCTTCAGAATCATTCACAGTTTCCTCCTGTCCATAATACGGATCTATTTTTTATTTTCTTTCGAGGAATATTTGACTTGATTTAATCCATAATACATCCCTAAATTGTTCGTATAAATAAAATATAACTTTCATTTCGTTAGCCTCATTTGAATGATGGAGATAAAATAAAATAAAAAAGGTGTATCGTTAATGATTAATAGAGTTTAGGAGTATTTATCGAAAAGATTGGATATAGGTATAGATCTTACTGGAACACTTTTAGAATGGTTAACTGCTCTAGGAACAGTTGGTAGTGCCTTAGTAGCAGTAGGAATAGCATTATACACAAGGAAAATTAGCAAAAAAAATGAACAAAATCACGCATTAAGATATGTTTTCCAATTGTTAGATGATAATGGTCATAGAAATGCACGAAGAAGAATTATCAACACATTTGGTGAAAATTCTGATGAGAGACAAATAAAAATTTTGAGATTATTGGGACTAAAACAAGATGAAATTGATCGAAAAGAGGCAATATTAAAAGAATCTGAAGAGATAGTTAAAGCAGATTTCGACCAAATTGGTACTTTACTAAAAAATAAGGAAATTCCAAAAGATGAATTTATTAAGATATACTGGCATGAGGTTATAAACTGTTGGAAAGTATTGGACGAAGATATACAAAAAACGCGCAAAAAAATTTTAATGGATGATAATTATATGAGGAATTTTCAAGAACTCTATGAAACATCTACGGAACATGCAAAGAATAAAATGGAATATACAGATACAAAATTATCTAAATTTCCTCATAAAGATACCACAATCCATCCAAATTTAACTATAGAGGACTGGAACCCTTCCAACCGACAATTCACAATTCATACAGATGAGATTCTTGATAGAAAAACACTTCTAGTTAATGAAACAATCTATTTAGTTGACGATGATAATAATAAAATCGATGATAAAATTAGTATACAATATGACAAAATAAATTCAAAAATTATTGTAACTGTAGATGAAGGGCAACCCAAGACTGCTCGTCATTTATATTTATCTGAAGAAATAAAAGATATTTACGGTGTTCCATTGAAGAAATATGTAAGGGATACCCGTTCAATTTAGATCCTCCTTTTCTTGTTCTTGTTTTCCTGCTACTTCAAAATGATTTGTAAATAGAAAGACATCAACATATTCTTCTTCTTTGCTGCGATCATTTTCCCCCTGTGTGAGTCATTATCTTTATTTGAATTTGAATTTGTATTAGTCTCGGTTTGGATACTAAATCCATCCTTATCTTTTTCCAAATGAATTGGTCCATTTGGAGATAATTGAAATCCTTTGATAGTTTCTTCTTCTTGGATTTGTTGTGATTGATCTTGATCTCCTAGCACAGGGGTATTTTTGATCGCAGCAAAATTTTCCTTATCATTATCTTTGTTATTCGATTTTGGTTCTGTCTTAAGAAATTCACGATTATTTGTAGGTTTAAACCCTTTTCTAAGATTCATGAATTCATCTGACAAGAACCATTTAAATTTAGGATTTAAAGTAATCTTGTATTCAGAATTTGAAGCATTTTCGTTAGTTCGTTCCATAGTAACCAGCTCTAAACCTTTAAACTCTGTCATAGTACGTTTAGCCGTTGAATTTGAAATTCGCATAGCAGTAGTTATTTAAGTCATAAGTTCTCCTTTGTAAGCAATTAACAAATCAAGTATTAAAACTTGTTCAATAGATCCAGTTGATAAAACAACTTTAAGGACAAGTCAGATATCTTGATTTGTAATATAATTTCTACCATAAGAAAGTGCGTGTCCACGTGCTAAGTTATACAATTGTTGAACTGCTCTACTAGGATCTTCAATAGTTGGAATTCCATGAATAAATTCAGTTACATGATAATTTGTTGTAGTATTTTCATCTGTTGAGGAAGTAGTAGAAGGAATAAAATCTTCTGTATTCGAACTTTTGGTTACAAAAACATTACCCCTTAAATGTGAGAGTAATACCGCAAGTTCAGCTATAATTTTAATTATATTTCTATCTTCTTTACTTTTATCCCATTCTATCTTCACAAGTTTTGTAATCCTATCGCAATGGGGCAAATTTCAAACCAGTTAAGGTAATCAAGTAATGCTTTTTCTATCTCTGCTAATTTTTCACCAAATGGTTTATCACTGAGTAATTGATCTGTTAAATCATCGGTAGTTACTTCGGTCCTTGGTAATCTCAAAAAGTAAATTTTGAAACCAATTGTTGATAAAAATTTGTAAATGTAATGAGGTATACCTACAGCAGCACCGATCCAGGTAAACATATAATTTCCATGATATCCACGCTGACCATGCACTCCAGATTCGCTTTTGTAACCTTTTCCGTCTAAAACCTTTGTAATAATACCAAACTGTTCTTTGATATCGTCTTCTTTTCCAGTAAACAAAGGTGATAATTCAGGAGTAAGCAAAATTTTATCTTTTATTCTGGGAAGTAAATCAACATCTCCAAGTTTATCTTTTTGAACTGTTGCACTATGAGACACAAATGATTTTGCAGTGAATTTATCGGTGTAATATGAATAAATCCACTTTTCAAATATCTCGAACATTTGGGTCTCCATTGAAGAAGGAGCGGCAAATACAATTCCTAAGAATGGTAAAGTTATATCATATACATTCAAAATAGTTTTAAGAGATAAAATGAAATCTAATTCCAATAATACTTTATATGCAATTTTAAGGAAATGTTCTTTTATTTTATTTACTAGATTCTGACGCTTTTCAACTAAAGTAATGGACCATTGTTCAAAAGTTAAATTTGTATTTTCTTGTCTTAATCTTGATATTTCATCTACTATTTTTTTAATCGTAAATTCTTTGTCTGAAGGTATTATTGGAATTTCCTGTTTCTTGTTCTTAGATTTACCATTTCCATTTACATTAAATCCATGTTGTCTAAGAAATTCAGTTTCTTCTTCAGACAGATCTTCACTGATACCCATTTTTTGTTTCACCTGATGCAGTTTTAATGTTAGCTTCTGCAGTTTCGAAAGTTTGTTTGTCTATTTCACAGCCAATAAATTGTCTTCCAAGCTTTAACGCAGCTATTCCAAAAGTTCCAGATCCCATAAAAGGATCAAATACAATGTCATTTTCTACAGTAAGATGTTCTATGAAATGTCTAGCTTCTATTTCACTTTGATTCCAACGAAGTGCATGTAATGATTTATCAGGTTTAGTAGGTTTGAAAAGGTCGGGCATTAATCCTAAAAGATTATCTAGTTTTAGTTTCTCTTTACCACCTTCTTTAATATATCCTAGAAATTTTTTATGTTTCGCTTCTATACTATTTCTATATCTTTGATTTTAAATTACTTTTTTAACTAATTAAGAATAAATATCAAAATTATTTCTTAGCTTTGATATGAGTAGTTCGGGACCACTTAGAAATGAATTAAATAACATACTTAACATTATAGCTGAATTATCTGAAAATAATACTGAAACTGATGTATTTGATCATGCTATAATTAAAAGGGCTAATCTTCCACCTACCGAGGTAAATAAATATCTGAATGAATTGCGTTCCTTAGATTTGATAACAGAGGTTTCTTCTAGACCTAGTGGTATAAGTTTTTCATTATATAGAATAACTACAGAAGGTTTGAACAAATTAGAAAATCTTGATCTTAGATAAAGATCGTACTTTGCTATTTTATATTAAAATACCATCAAAAACATGTAAAAACCTCAATTTAACCTATGCTTTATTTTGGTGATTTCTAGTATATCACTGACATGGCAACAGTATTTGAAAACATATGCACAAAATGTAAAATAGACTATCCAAAATATTATGTAGAAATTAGAACAGATAAGAATCAAAGAGAATATTGGTGTTTAAAATGTTTAGGTGAGCAAATTACTAGACAAAAAATACAAAGATCATGATCCTTCGTTTGAAGTGTTTCAAATGATTGTTATATGACATTGTTCTATAACACTCTCCCTCTCTTTTACGTATTCTACTAGTTATATCCTCCTATGATTCTGTTCGAACAATATTATGTATAGGAGAATATTAGACAGAGAAATAGAAAACTGGGAAAGTTACGCTTCTCAACTGAATAATGAAGATAAAAAGCTTTTCTATCAAATGTTGAAGTCAGTAAATAAATATTCTCCTTCAATAGAAGCAAAAGGAGAAAGTTATGCTACACAATCTCTAATTATGTCTTTATTATTAGAACAATACAAAAAGTTAATGCAATAACAAAAATTATTTATTTTGTTTCTTTCTTAATTTTGTTAATCTTTCTGTAGTTAACCAATCCATATTGTTGAAAAAGCTCTGAGAACCTTTCGCCTATTGCTACATTGATATCTTTCATTTGTGAGTTTAATTCTTCTATCTGCTTATCTCTTTTGACTTGTTCATTCATTAAATGTTGGTTTACTTCTTGTAATTCCTGTAATTGACCTTTTATCATGTAATCTTTGTCCTGAATTTTTTGTTCTAATATGTTGACTTTCTTAAACAATTTATTTGAAGGATCAATGGTCAAATAATCTACACATTTCAAGTATTGTTCAAGTAAATAATCTTCTTTTGGTCGATAATAATTTGCTTTTAATCCTCTCTTGGAAGCTCCATGTCCTAATAGAATTTCGACGTCCACGGATTTTATTATTTGTTCACATTTGCTAGAAAAATATTTTCTAAAGCCGTGTGAAGATTTGAAAGGTTGATTTTTTTCTTCTCTATTTCTATTTACAGTTATTACTCCTTGAATTTTCCAAGCGTCATATATCAAACGTCTAATACCTTCTGCATCTAATTTTTTAGGATATCCAGCCAATCCCAATCTATGACCATGTTCTTTATCAATTTTCTACCATTGGTCCCTGATTAACCATGATTCACTGGTTATCATTTCACCATGAAACTCTCTAAACTTGATATAATCTGATAAAGCAGTATAGGCTTCTGCACTGATAAAAGTATAATATTGCTCAGGTTCACCAGCATAAACAATTAATTTTGCTGCTATTAGTTTATTGTTTTTATTGTATAATGGAATTACGTGTTTCCATTTTAAATAGTTCCAACTGCCAACCCTAATTCCTGAAGATAGCATAATAAGAGCTATCGGTGTAATTCTATTATCAGGATACAAAAGTAATTGTTTTATCTCTTCATTTTCAGTGATCCTGTCATTTGAAGTTTGATTGGAAACAGGCATCCCATTTTTATTTTAAACCAGTTTACAACAATATCATTCATTGTTAAAGAGCTTTAAAGCCTTGATATAGTTGCGTAAGGTTCCTCCAGCAATTTCTTTTTTACGAACTCTTTCTTCATGAAAACTTATGAAATACATTATTTGGGATTCCAACATTCTTCTGTTTTCCAAATTTGAAGCAAAATTGTAAAAAATACTACTTTTTTCCTCAATTGTTTCGCCTTCCGTATTACTAAAGTCAAAGAATTTAGAAAGCATTGAAGGATATTGCCTCTTAACGTCTTTAGATTTGAGTGCGAAAGTAAAATTCTGGTAGGGCGATGCCTCTGAAATCTGCATTCTTATGGCATTTGTAGTCCATTTTTGCTATATTAGTGTATAATTCCACTCGGGTTCGGTGGAATGATACAGAAATTTCAATACAATCTGATTCACCGATTATACGGTCATAAAGGGAATCAGAAAGTACTAAATCAATGACGTTAACATCAGCGAATTATAATTCTACTACTTCCAATGCCATTCTGTAATTTCATATTTTCCATTCTCGTGTACCTCGCCTTTATATATACCAAGTATATTATTCAAAAAAGATAGAAAAGTCATCAATAATTGCAGAATGTTGAATCCATTACAATTTCACAGCCACATCGAGACGTAGAAGGTAAACATTAGCAGAAAATGTAGGGACAAAGTAAAATACAACAGGATTGATTTAATGCATTCTTCTAGTTGTTAATTCTAACTCTTTTGTTATAAGGTAACGGATTAGGTCAGAAGTTTGTTCAAAACGATGTATTTCCTTAAGAGTATTAATTTTCTCTATATCCTTTGAATTCAACCTCATAGCAAGTTTTGTGGACATGGACTAGTTTATAATATATACTGATATATTTATGTATTTTTTGTAACCCATATGTTGCCCATTAGTAATCCTTTAATAGTACAGTTGTGTACCATGTTCAATAATTGAAAAACTCCTCTTTATCATGGAAAGATATTAGAAATGCGTTATTATTAGGCGGTTCTCTTTATTCATTATTAAAGCAAATTACAACTCCACATTGTCCTCACTGCGATACGAAATTACTTTTTATTAATAATTATTGTATAAATTGTCATACTTCATGGCATTTTAAGAATATTCAATAAAATGTCTGAATATCATTCGTTAGGAAATATTATTACTAATGCCATAAAAGAAAAACGAATAATAGAATTTGATTATGACGGTTATCATCGAATAGCAGAACCTCATGTCTATGGAACTGTGGGTGGAAAACATGAACTTTTGATTTATCAAATCGTTGGCAGAAGTTCAAGCGGTAGACTTCCTGACTGGCGTCGAATGAAATTAAAAAAGATTACAAATCTTATGTTTACAGGACAATATTTTGAAGGTAAAAGAGAGTCTTCATCTGGGATACATAGTAGTTTTGATAGAAGGTTTGCTATAGTAAATTAGTTACCAACTTTTACTAACCGCTGAATTAACCAACTTAAGATTCAACAAATAGCATGTATTAATAAAACCTCTGGAGAATGATTGGTATTTCTTACCATGCGTATAATAATTCTCTTTATACTACAGACAAGGCTTATTTGCGTATGAAGTTTTTTGTTGTTATATAATCAAGATTCATTTATTATACCTTGAGAAATTTTCTTATGGAGTAATTAACTTTGGAAAGGTTTCAAAGTAAAAAATAAAAATTGATAATACAGCAATAATTGAGAAATTTGAATCCATAAATGTAAAAGATGATTTCGAATATGCTTTCAAAATGTTCTCAAAAGCATTAGATGCGGTATTGCCAAGAAATGAAGCTAACCCCTTTATTGAAGATTTTAAATTTTTATCTCAAAAAAGGCAAATGCTTAGAAACTTTTATGGTGGCGTTGCTTTAAGTCTTAGAGAAGATGGTAAAAAAGTTCAACAATTAATTGATGACCATATTCGTTCTCTTCAAATATCTAAAATCATGGATGTAAGGGAAATAACTGATGCAACTTTTTTAAGTGATGCAGTAAAGTTAACTAAAAGTGAAAAAGCCAAAACAGCTCTTGTAAAGAATAAGGCAAGACAAATAATTACAGAAAAAACACATCTAAATCCTGCATATTACGAAAAAATGAAAGAAAGACTTGAAGGTCTAATAAGAGAGGAAAGGGAAGAAAGAAAAGAAGATTCAGATTATTTTAATAGCTATAAAAAAATTCTTGAAGAGTTATTAGAACAAGAAAAAGAACGAGCTAAATTAGGATTAGAAAATCCTTTTGAACATGCAATATTTGAAGAGTTAGTTAAAATTACCAAGAATAAAGAATTATCTAAATTAATTACCAAAAGAATATCTAGTAATATTAAAAAGGAAACTGATTTGGTAGGTTGGAAAACAAAAAGAAGTTCCGAAAAACAACTCAATATTATAATTTATGATATTTTATCTACAGCTGAAAATAAAAAGATAGAAAATAAAATTGATGATTTAATAGAGGAATTTATTGATTTAGCTAAGAGGATTTATGAGTTTAATGTCTTCTAAAACCATACAAAATTATCAATATGGAAATAGAAAGATAAATTATACATTAGTTAGAAGTAAACGAAGAAAAACTTCTGAGCTTATTGTAGATAAAAATGAGATTACAATAAGAGCTCCATTAGATAAATCAATTTCAGAGGTAGAAAAAATTCTTGATGATAAAATTAATTGGATTATAAAAAAACAAAAAGAATATGAATATACATTTCAAGAAATACTTAAGCCAACTTTTCTGCCAAACTCTACCATTCCCTATCTTGGGAAAAATTATAATCTTAGGATAGTTTCTAATAATAAAAGGAAAAATTCTATTGAAATAATTGATGATGATAATTTACTGATATTTGTAGACAATTTTGAAATTGATGAAGATACAGAATTATTAAAAAATAAAGTGAGATATTTATACAATAAATGGTTAAATCAAAAAGCAAAAGAGATTTTTCTTATCAAAATAAAAAAATATAGTAAACTAATAGGAGTATCTCCACCACAGAGGATAATTCTAAAGAATTTAAAAAATAGATGGGGAAGTGTTACCAAAAAAGATACTATAAACTTGAATAGAAATTTAGTAAAAGCTCCAGAAGATATTATTGATTATATAATAATACATGAACTATGTCATATAAAAATACAAGGACATTCTCATCATTTTTGGAGTTTTTTGAAGCAATTTGTACCTGACTACCTTAAAAAAATCGATTGGTTAAACAGAAATAGTGAAAATTTGATATCTTAATAATACTTTAGGCGACAGAAGAATAAAACAAGAATTTTACCAATTATAAAAAAAGTTAAAATTTGGTTATTGAAATATTCATTCTATCGTCTTTGTATGCTGATTATTGTTATATTTTAGGAATGTTTCTATAAACCATAGAGCATCTGCTTTTTTTAGTGGTTCTTTATTAGCAGAAGCAGCAGTAGCAGCAACCATATGACCAATTCTTATGCAATCTCTAATGTTCGCAGATTTCATCTTACTCCATACTGCATCAGATATAAAATCAGCAATATCGATATCGATACATTCTTCTTCATAACAAAGTACTCTTTGTGTAATTTTTCTAAACTCCTCAAAAGTGTAAGGCGGAAGGTGTAATACGGAAAACCTTGTTAGTAATGGTTGTAACAGCTTTTTAGTTTCATTAGCCGTTGCAAATACTGATGTCTTTAGTTGTATTTCCCTTGCTCTTTTGTACTTTGTTTCTGCGATAATACCTGTCTCCATTAAACTAAGCAAGACAGTCTGGTCTTTTGGAGACATTTTGTCTATTTCATCTACAATTAAATATCTTGGCTGCTTTTCAAATAAAGCATCAATCATTCCTGATTTACTACTATGACTCCCTAAGGTAAAGTAGGAATTTTCAAGTTTGATTAAGTGCTGCATGAATAAAGACTTGGCACTTGCTGGGGGGCCACATAATAGTATGTGAATTTGTTTATCAGCAGAAGATATGATGGTTCTTCTAAATAGTTCTTTGATATCATCATAACCAACAATATTGTTAAAAAAATGGTATTTATTGTAATTATTATTTGAATTATTTCTAGAAAATATTTTAGTCTTGATAAGAGTACTGAAATTCATCTTTTTCTTTCACCCTTTCAAAAAACCAATAGAAAAACCTGCTGACATACTACCTATTGTCAATGGTATACTACCAAAATTAGATATTGCTGCTAAACCTAATCCGCTATCATTGTAATTGTTACTACTGCTACTACTATCAATCATTGCTGTTACATTAGCAAGTGTTATAGCAGCCCCTTCTGATAATTGTTCGAATTTATCCCAATTTATAGTGGTAATTTGTTGACTCTGAAGGTAAATTAATCCAGCTATAAAAAGTCCCACTATTACAGCTGCTATCTTGACTGTTTTCTTCATTGCATATCCAAGTAAAATGCCAGCAAAAAAACCACCTCCTATTGATACTGCATAAAGATTATAATTATCAATACCCATTTAATATATATAATCCACGTGGATATATTAATGTTATTGTTATCCACGTGGAATTAATTTATAAGTAATAATTGATATTGGATTTTGTGGGAAAATGGAAGAAGGATGAAGATGAGTTTACGGTGAGTGTTACTTATCATGAACATAGAGGTTGTCAATCCTACCTTCCAAAACCAATAATTGAAATGCTAGGTAATCCAAAGAAAATAAAGTTTATAGTTAAAAATAATAATAAAATAGAAATTGAGTCCGTAGTAGATTGATTAGCTGGTTAGCCAATGATAGATTTCTAATACCTAAAAAATAGTTGTTCTCTATAGTGAAGATGAAACCTTTAGAGAATAAATGAAAAGTGACAAATCATGGAGAATTTCTTCATGTCCTATTTAATATAATTATGACATACCCTCCCTTGCTATTTCGTTCTAGCTACTTTATAACACAAGATTAAAAATTGGCATTATAATAAAATGGAATTGAATACTTGTCCTAAATGTAATTCAAGACTTTGGGGTGTAGAAAGGTATTCTGCACCTAAAAAATTGTTTTATCTGATTTGTAGCGATTGTCAATACTCTGAGGTCAAAGAATGGGTTTATCAGCAGAATCCAATTCAAAATTAAGAAATGAGCTCTTCTATAGTCGATAAAGAAGATGAAGATGAAATTAAAAGATATTTGATAGATAAAAATAGTCATTCAACCATAATAGCAGTTTATGAGGGTGATTATGTTCGCTTTGCAAAAGAGCTAAAAAATGGTAAGCTTGGAGAAGAAAAAATAGTATCACAAGAAGAATTTGAAAAATTGGTCAAACAAAATGGATGGATAAAACAAAAAGATGAGTAATAATACTAACACTATTATCAATCCTAAACCCTGCAACTATGGTTGTGGTACTCGTATCTACTGGGATACTAATACTAATTCATATCTTGAAGTTTTTACTAAAAATCGACATGTTTGCAAAAATAGACCTGCAAAGACTAACACAAGTTATCCTAAATCTAACGTACATAAACCAAACTATTACAATAAATTTTCAAAACAACCTAAACCAAAAATGAGTAATAGTTTAGAATTGATTACTGGTCCTATTGATTCAGTTCAAAAGAAATATGAAATGTTATCTGATATCATCTTGGACCTAGGTGGAAAGACTCACGGGAGCCAGTCACAGATAACTGGAAACGATATTTCTCTAATAGTGTATTATGAAGTTCCAGAAGGTAAAAGAGAAGAAGTAAAATCTCGATTCAAGAATAGTATTATTGTTTTACCTTCAAGACGAGACAAACGGAATAATCAAGGGTATACTTAACTTTTATTCATATTCCTAACAACTATTCATCATTAAAATTGAAAAATGATTCTTTATTTTTTGATTTCTTCTCTCTTTCATAAATGACTTGATATAATCTGTTTTTACCTCAAGTCTCGAAAGTTTACAATCACATAATTTCTCAGTACAGTGATGAGGAATCCTAATCTTGTATCTGACTAATTGGTGATTACAACCAGGACATAGTGCGTTCTTTTCGTTTATGCTTTTGTAAAGGAAGAATTCTTCACGATAATGATGTTTAGCAAACTTTTTAGATGTATTATATTAATTCTTTTGTTTCATTTTATTTCCAATTTGATATTCTAGTATATTACTAGTGAGATAGATTTACGATTCTTTCGTAGTATACCTTCAGATAAAGTATATTTCTTTATGTTAAATAATAATTAAAAATGGTTGTTAACTTGTTTTAACCTTAATTAATGTTACCTACTCCCTCTCTATAGATATTCTCCTAATATTTATAATTCAGTTTTTTCTATCATCAAGTGGATGCAAATATTTCTTATAGAACACAAACTAGTATCTCTTCTTTCAATCAATTACCTACATTTACTACAGCAAATAAACTATTACTTGACAAGTTTCGCATAGACTTGACAAAATTTAATAAAAATAAAAATCATATTATCGAATTGTCTATAGGAGATAAAATCTGTATTGTAAAACCTTCTTCAAATTTAGTTTGTGACACAATTGTACGCGGCATATTACCAAAAAGACATGGTGGATTAGAATCTCCAACAGTATATGTTCTTATAACAGATAACAAATTTGATTTTTACAATATAACAGACATTGCAAATAATCAATACCAAATATTGAATAGAGTTTTGGAAAATGTAATAGTAAAAAGAATTTTTACGATTTATCAACTGGCAGACTTTTTGATAAGGGATTTAGGAAAAGATATCAAGAAATACAAATCAAAATTGTTTATTATAACAGGAGATTTCTTTTTGAGGGATGAACAAATTTCAAACCATGATAAAGACTGGTTATATCCTCAAATGATTAAAGCAATAACAAAGGTTAAAGATTCTGTTATTCTTGTCTTTTCTCCTATAAAGTTGAAAGGTTTGGTAAATTATAAATAAATTTGAAAGGACCAAGTAATGGTGAGTATTGTATAGCTTATTTCCTACTTATAAAATCATATTTAGAAGGAGTTTGTAGTAAATCTCCAATTGAATTATGTATTGAAAGAAATCTTAAACCTTTTTCCGTACTCCGAAACAATTTAGTTCCGCTATGATATTCCAATAGATTATTTTCAATTAAAAGAGAGAGATATTCCTTTAACTGATTATAACTCAGAAAAACATTATACATAATCTTTGTTTTTGTAGCTCCTCCATTAGCAGAATCTAGTATCATTGCAACTATTTCTGTTCTACTTCTATATTTCATATTGACATATAATCATTATACTATTTTAGCATACTAGCATCTGTCAGGATATTTTATCTAGATAAAAATTCCAAAAATATATTTTCAAATGAATTTATGAGGATATAAATACCAATTCTATTCTAAATACAATATGATACAAATATTTCTAAAGGTTAGTATGTCATATGTATATTGAATTATTAGCAGTTCGTTTCTTGTTTTTTTACTAATAACTAAATTGAAAATCTTTGTTCGTTATATCCAAAAAACTTCGTATATTTTTAATATTAGTTTGATAACCGTTATAAGGAGAGTAAATTAAAATTAATATTAATCCGAATATAATAATTAGCATTAAGGTCGTTATGGTATAAAAAATTATGGCTTCATGGTCATGAATTAATACCATAATCTTATTAATACGCTAAACAAAAATTTGAATTTTCCTATAAAGCCTTATAGAATATCATCATTATTAATTGATGTAGAATCCGATATCATTATTTGACCCCGAATTTCTCCATTTGGATTTTGTTGGGTATGTACATCAACATATGCCTCTCCATCTCCCATAGCACTTACCAAATCAGATAGCTGTTTATCTGTCATTTTTGCTACAAAAGTATCTTTATTT
>DATFCH010000547.1:0-4520 GCA_035253345.1 Nitrososphaeraceae archaeon | reverse complement strand
ATTTTAAATATAAAATGAATATTTTCTACATTGAAAATTGTAGTGTTTGTTATGGTCGTCTCATATTCTTCAAGTAAATTTTTTACAAATTCAGTTGAATTTTTTGGTTGTTGTGTAAAATTGAATGCATTGAGAATATTCTTAGATAATAAATCTCGGGCATTAATTGAACCTAGGCCAAAATTGTATTCAATAAATTTCAATAAAGACAGAGTATCATAAAAAGTGGAATCTATTAAACCTCCAATAGAATATGGTGAAATAAAAATGGTTGGAACACGAAATCCACGTTCATAGATTGAATCTTGTGGTGGCGGAACATGATCATACCAACCTCCAGAACTACTATAAGTTAAAATAAAAAGACTATTCTTCCAATATTTACTTTGCATTAACGAGATAATTAGAGAAATTACCGATTCTTGACCTTTCGAGATATCCTTAGGGCTACTTTCTTGATTATTAGGCAATATAATATAGGATACATTGGGTAACTTGTTTTTTAAATCATGAAAATAATGAGTTAAATCTTGTATCTTTGAATTTAGTGTGGTGTTTTCAACGAACCGAGGAATTCCAAGAAGAGGATTCAATACTAAATATCGTTTTGAAGATTCATTCTTATTTGTATAATTCAAAGAAGGATCATAGTTTTCGACATAAACTTTCCAAGGAATTTGTTTCGATTCTAACAAGTCCAATATTGTTGAATTGATAGACAATCCATGAGAGGGTACATATTTTTTAAAATTACCTTCTTCTGGAGAAAAAAGGTGAAGATTGTTTGTTAAATCAGTTTGAGGTGATGGACTAAAAAAATTATCAGCTAATACAAATTTAGAGGCAAGATACCAATATGGACTTATTTCACTACTATTATAATATCCCATTACAATCGTCTGATTAGTCGATTTTAAAGTTTGATTTAATATTGTCCCTTTATTATTTTGAGCAATAATGAATCCATCCATAAAGCCATAATTATATGATTTTTCATATACAGATGGTCCATATTTTAAGTTGTATGTTTTAGTATTATCCAAATGAAAAGGCTTCACTAACCCATTGGAAAAATTGTATGGTAATTTTATGTCAAAATAGTTTGTACCATTAAAATTTAAAGAAATATTTTTATTGTTATTAGCAAGGCGGAGATTATCTTTTTGGAAATTTATATTAGGATTATCAGGAATATGATTATCTGAAAATAAGGACGAAATCTCCTTTGAGTTTAATGTCCGATTCCAAAGATACAAGTCGTTAATAGAACCATTAAAAAAACTATCTTCCTTTAAAAAATTTGCCCCTAATCTAATAATTGGTAACTTATTATCATCTGGTAATGCTTTTGAACTATTCAATTCTGTAACCAATTTATTGTCTATAAATAGTCTCAATTTAGATTTATCGTATGTTAACAATACGTCATGCAATTTATTATCAGCATAACTTTCATTTGATTTAACGAAAATGTCTTTTCCATCCTTCGTTTCAAATCCTCCTATGATACGTTTTCTTTCATCTAACCATATTCCAAAATTTAAATTATTTCCAGGAGTTTCTTTCCCAATTCCTCCTTTATTCACTAGGAAACCTTCTTCTACGGAATTTGAAATATTGTTCTTAAAGCTCAAAAATATTGTAAAATTCTGAAATGATGGAGTTGGTTCAAAGGGATTTATAGGAATGAACAAATTTTTAGGAAAACCATTTGCTCCTTCAAAAGTTCCAAAATAATTATCAAAACTTCGTCGTCCTTGAGATATTATGATTATGTGCTCAATTGGTGTAGTGGTATTTTTCTTGTATAATTCACTTTTAATGTCTAATGAATATGAAGGTGTTAATTTTAGAAAAAGACTGTTCGAAGAAAAAATAATTAAAACTAATAGTAACAAACTAAGTAAATTTCGTTTCATTTTAACCTTCATTTATCATTCGATTCGATTAGAAATCCTAATATAAAAATCCAAACATTAGTTAAACGCATAAATTATTAATGCTGGGTTAGATAAAGATTTTGTATTTTGTAAGGAACTTTGGTTTTGATATACTACATATACTGGGATGCCATCATATTTCTTAACGTAATCTTCAAGTTTAACTGCTTTATTTTCTAAAAACTTTCCATTGTTAATCTGAATTTTTTCATAAACAATGTAGTTTATTTTGTTAGCTAGAATTGACATATCTATATTTTCGATTTTTTGATAAGATGGATTATTATTTGCTTGTATCGCGATAGAATCGCGTTGAGCATAAAATTTTATTATGTTTGACATGTGAGTATAAAGAGTGAGAAAAGTAGAATCTTTTGATGTATTTTCCTTTATCCAAAGAGCAGCATCCTTCATGTAAGAGAGGGATTCTGAACCTAGCACTGGATGATAGGGATTTTGTAAGAAAAATTCATTTATTATATATTTATTTGAAATTATTATTAAAGGAATTACAAAAGCGATTAACACGATATATCGAGAGTTTTTTTTTACTTTAGGATGTGATAAAATCGAAATACCAAATATTACAAAGAAAGGTGCTAATAAGTATGGAAAATGATAGCCTTTTACCGATATCATTTGATAAAAAAATAATGGAATTGGAATCCAAATAAATGGTATAATAATATTTTTAAAATTCCAAATTTTTTTACTGAATAAAAGATAAAGATAAGCAATTACAATTAACGAAAATAGTATATAACCTAAAACATCCTCCAATAGAATATCAATATAATATAGACCATCATGGTTTGGTGGTCGGGAACTCTGCCATTCTATATAGTTTAATACTGATTCACGTGCCTCTTGTAAAGTCAAAAAAGGAAGCCAGTAAGGAGATGTTACAAAAATAAAAGATAATCCAATAATAATGATATTTTTGCCATTGATTTTTTTATCTATTATAATAATACTAAGAATTGAGGTTAAAAGTGCAATAATCCCCACCTCTTTAGATAGAAAACATAATCCAGTAGTTATTCCTATTCCAAAAAGTAATAGAAGGGAAGATTTTTGATGATACAATACTACCAGTAAAAGTGCAAGGCTGAAGAAAAAAGCCATAGGAATATCCACGAGCACTTGTTTTGAGATTATAATATGATATGGTAGAAGACTAACAATAACAGAAGAGAGTACCGCAGTTTGTTGATTATAAAGAAATTTTGCAATAATAAATGTAAGTACTACAATACCACAACTAAAAATCAATGGTATAATCCTAGCTATAAGCTCGCTTATCCCAAAAAAATAAAACTGAAGAGATATAAGAAATTGCAATAATAAAGGATGTGCTCTAAATATTGAGAATTGATCTTGATATTCACTGTAATTCGCAAGTGAGGCTGATTGTCCCGCATAAATTGCTTCGTCGTTATTGAAACCAAAATTATCAATTCCATTGAACCTAACGACAGTGGCTATTATAAAAATAATACAAATCAATACTATTTCTTTGCTCAGACTTTTTTTAGTAGAAATAGCAGGAAAGATGTGTCTTAGATTCAATAAAATGCTAGATGGAAAAAAGCTTTATATCTTTTTCATAAATAAAGTTTAAAAAATAATTTTAAGGAACTGGTAATGGGCGTGGAAATGGTGGTGGAACTCCTGTTAATGTAACACTATACCATTTTGTTAATGGGCCAGGATTAATACAGGTTAGCTTTGATGTTAGTTCATTAGAACCTTCTTCGATTTCATGATAATCTTTTGTATAAGTATATGTCCATGTTGAGAAATCGCTAGAACCTCCCGGTCCAGTAGGAGTCACAATTTGAGAAGGTTTGTCGTTATTCCAATCTACTTCTACAATACAATCTCGAGAATTACTATCACTAGAAGTGCCATTAATAGTGAGTTCGCCGGCTTCTACTACATCTGCATTTTTATGAGAAGTAATTTTCACAAAGCTTTTTGATTTGTCTTTAGAAGGTGAATTTGTTTGATCCGCCTTGTTAGAATCAGAAGCCTGATCATTCGTTTGAGAATTTTCAAGCTGGGAATAACCTTTGTCTAAAGAATATCCTACAATAGAAATTGTAGCTAATAATAAAATTGTAAAAAGGTATTTTTTGTAATTTTCTAAAAAAGAATCTTTTGAATAGGGTTTCATACCAAGGAAAATACGACTCTTTATTTAAGACGAGATGTAAAAAATGATAAAGTAGGAACTTAATAGTTCTTATCTTTTTTATTCCCAGGTAGAAAATTCTTAAATTTCAATAGTATTCCTAATAAGAGTAAAAAAAAGCCTGAACTAATGATAATTAATCCATTAATACTCCATTCATCATTGTTGTACATAAATGACTGTGTTGGTCCAATAATAGATTTACTTTGAAAATAAAAAAGAGCGCCAAAAATGATTACCGAAAAGCCTATTATTATGATAAAAACGGATAATTTCATTAAAGATAAGTAATAAAATTATTTATTAAAAATATATTAGTATTTTTTTTATCGTATTGATTTAACTGAAAAATCCCGCCATCTTGAAATAAATTTAACCTAACTTAT
>DATFCH010000546.1:0-7001 GCA_035253345.1 Nitrososphaeraceae archaeon | reverse complement strand
TTCATTACCCACAGTCTGGTTAACTTCATTACCCACAGTCTGGTTTCCTCCATTATCAACAGTAGTTAATTGCTCTAATTGTTGACCAATGTCTTGTTGTTGTTGTTCTACAGTCTGATTAACTTCATTACCCACAGTCTGGTTTCCTCCATTACCCACAGTCTGGTTAACTTCATTACCCACAGTCTGGTTAACTTCATTGCCCACAGTCTGGTTAACTTCATTACCCACAGTCTGGTTTCCTTCATTATCAACAGTAGTTAATTGCTCTAATTGTTG
Source organism: Nitrososphaeraceae archaeon (assembly GCA_035253345.1). Classification (GTDB taxonomy): domain Archaea; phylum Thermoproteota; class Nitrososphaeria; order Nitrososphaerales; family Nitrososphaeraceae; genus TH1177. The sequence goes on along the minus strand of DATFCH010000546.1, from coordinate 6,722 downwards.
ACCAATGTCTTGTTGTTGTTGTTCTACAGTCTGATTAACTTCATTACTCACAGTCTGATTTAGTGATTCATCTATCTGTTGGTCTCCTTGTAATGCACCTTCATGTTCTTGTTCTATTTGTTTACCTTCCGATTGATCTATTCCATTATTTGGATTTGCTTTATCATTGATTATTGGAGAGTTAGAGGATAAAGGACTAAAATCATTAGTATTTTCATTAATTAATTTTTCATTACTTCCTTCTCCTGTGCCATTGTAATCATTATCTATCCTACTACTACCACTACCACTGCCACTGTTACTACTACCACTACTGCTACCACTACCACTACTGCTACCACTACCACTACTGCCACCACTACCACTACTGCCACCACTACCACTACTGCCACCACTACCACTGCCACTGTTACTACTACCACTACTGCCACCACTACCACTACTGCCACCACTACCACTGCCACTGTTACTACTACCACTACTGCTACCACTACCACTGCCACTGTTACTACTACCACTACTGCTACCACTACCACTGTTACTACTACCACTACCACTGTTACCATCATCATCATCATCATCATCTATTCGACTACTGCCACCACTACCACTACTGCCACCACTACCACTACTGCCACCACTACCACTACTGCCACCACTACCACTACTGCCACCACTACCACTGTTACCATCATCATCATCATCATCATCTTCTATTCGACTACTGCCACCACTACCATCACTATCCTCTCCTTCAAAATTAGGAAAGATAATACCATGGTCAAAGTCACTTAAATCGTCATCATCGTCTTCAAAATTAGGAAAGATATTACTATATTCAAAGTCATCATCATTATTTTGAGCATATAATGGAGTAATTATTAAAAAAATATGTTTATTACTTTCAAGAAAATTTATATAATTTTGAAAAGGAGAATCAGTAATTAATATTAGAGTAAGAATATTAATTAAACCTAATATGACCAATAAATTTGGTATTTTCGAAATTAATTGTTGAAGTAGATTATAATGTATATCTAATTATGGATCATTTAAAATATTAACCTTATAGAATTAAATGAGAAACAATCCATAATTTCATTTTTCAAATATAAAAAATGAAAATCGAAGAGATATTAGAAAATTATAAAATACAATTAAAAGTGCGGGAATATGAAGATAGTGAATCTCTATATTCTTAGCATTTTATATTCATAATAATTAAATTTAGAAATACCATGGCATATCAATAATAATAAATGCTTAGTTGATATCAACGTCATGCCCGGGCGCTCTATCCTTGGTTCATATCCCTACTTCTACAAGTGTTGATGATGACATAATATGATCAATCCTAAAACAGATACAAGTTCGATAATACTACAACAACAAGAAAAAGAAAAAGAAAACAATAATCACTATAGCAATAATCATAAAGTTGCCCTATATTTTAAAAATAACAATAATCAAATGTGAGATCTTAAAGAAAAAGTTAGACTATTGGATTGACAGAATCCATAGATTTTGATAAAAATGACAAAAAAGATGTATTAAAATTTCTTGAAGTTATGCAAGAAAAAAATCAAAGCATTTTTGACTATTATTAGATGCATTAGAATAGTTATCCAAATTAGAAAACAAATTGATAAACCATTATCAAAAGTTACAAAAGAAGATGTCAAGGAATTTTTCAATGGATGAATAATAAGATACATAGTATAACAGTCGAAAAGTATAGAGCAGTAATAAAAAAGTTTTACAAGATGATATATGATGATAATGAACATTATCCCAATTGTGTCAAAGGGTTTTCTGTTAAAGTTGGGAAAGACAAACATAGCCAAGAAAGAGGATTAGACATTGCCGAGTATCTAGAGGAAGAAGAAATTCCGATATTGATAGAACATACTCCTACTCTACAAAAGAAAGCATTTCTAGTTTGTATATATGAATCAGCAGTACGTCTGAAGAATTTCTAAGGCTCTAATTCTTTTTTTGGAAGTATTGATAAAACAAAAACATATTTGTAAAATTGATCTATGAATAAACCAGTGTCAACACAAAATTACATTAATACTACTAAACCAAATTATTATAACAAATTTTCAAAACAACATAAACCAAAAATGTCAAATTCCATTGAATTAATATCTGGTTCTATCTCGGAAGTTCAAAAGAAATATGAAATACTATATGATATTGTAACTGAATACAGGGAAAAGTTCATGGTTCACAATCTCATATGACAGCTATTAACCAACTGTCATTAGTAGTTTATTATGAAATAAATGAAGGCAGAAGAGACGAAGTAAAACAACGTTACAAAAATAGTATATTGTTTTACATAATAGATAATTTCATGATTTAATTTCATGTTTTTCGATTTCCTGGTTGCTGTGATTTATAAGTTATAAGAATAGTATCATTTACATTATAAGGACAATCTGTTATCGTTCTTGGGATTTCATCTGTACCTTCTACTATACAATTTGGTCCTTGCTTAATTTTTACTATTGCTTCATCGGTTATACTTCCGCTAAACAAACCTTTAGCAGATGATCCCATTATGGCAGTACTATTGCAACTGCAGCAACGCCAAATATTAAAGCCAATATCTTTGGATTAATAGATTCAAAGCTCAATACTTTGATTCTGTGTAAAAAATATTTAATATTTTAGTTTTTCAAATAAAATATCAATCTCGATATAATTCTGGTTTCTGTTCTGCTGTTTCCACTATCCTTTCAATTTTTGTTAGTGTTGGTCTCCTAACACCAACGAAACCAGCCATATTATTCATAGCTCTACCTTTCGCTGTAGAAAAATTTTTCGAAGTGGTTTTTTTTATTCTTAATATTTATTGTCTTTCTTTTGCTCTTTGTTTCTGAAAGGTTTGATAGCTCGTTTGATGTTCATATATAATATTGTCGATAAAATATTATTGAATACAGATAATAATGAAATTAAGAAAAAAGAACATGAAATAAACGAAAAAGAAAGAGAGATTGAGGTAACATTAGAAGATGCTTCTGATGAAATAAAAACAGAATCAAAAGAAGAGGCTAAAAAATTAGGAGATTCTGAAAAAGAATAGACAAATATTATAATTTTTATACTCTCCCTCTAACATAGTATCTTTACTATTAATAAAATACTCTTATTTAGTTTGAAATATGTCATGTGAAAATTATTTATTATCATATAGAGCTCAATGCCAAAATACAATAGATAGAAATTCAGGAGCACACCATACTTATCTAGAAACCTATCAAAAAAGAATAGAAATGCTTGATTGGACTTTGCAAAGATATAAAACTATTCAAGAACAAGCTCAAAATAAACAAGAAAATGATTTATTAATAATAAATAGAATCAATGAAGAATTTTATGAGAAAAAGAAAATTGCCATAAACAATCTTAAAAAATCTGAACTAAGAGATGAAACAGAAATATATAGACTTGAAGAAACAACTATCAAAGATACATTATCTGAAATAGGAGATTTTATTCGTAGTAACAAAATACTAAAATCCTTATAACTAATAGAGATCTCCTTTGGATGGTCTGAGATTAACAATCAGGACCTATGGCACATTACTTCCGGAGAATGTTTTATCTAGGGTAATCCATTGCTTATATTCTCCGGAAGGTTTTATTAAATAAACAAAATAATTTATCTTAAATTTTTATAAAGAATATAGAACTTTTGTTAATGCCAAGCCGAAAGAAAAATCAAACCTCCGGGGGATATCTTTACTGTTTTGCATTATTCTCCGGAAGGTCTTCTAGTAAACTAATCTGTCTAAAATCATTATTAACAATAAAGTCTTTGTTTTGTTACCATATACTAGCAGAGAACCACAGTCATCCAGAGAATAATTGCTTGCATACCATAACCTCTCACTCATACATATTCTCCAAAAGGTACGTAAACAATTACAATTAATTTCTATCATACCTTTATAACAAATATGGAAGCTCTTTCAATAACAGAGATCTCCAACCGAACCTTTATAGCCACAACTTTCGGAGAATACTTTATCTTCATAATCCATTGCTGTTATTCTCCGAAAGTTTATTTAAACAAAAACAAAATTATTTCCACTTAATATAAACAATATAGAACTTTTATTGATGCCAAGACAATAAGAAAAATCAAACTATGGGAGAACAAAAATGCCTCGCAATCAAATGATATAATTGAATAAGTGTTGTTGGTCTATCAAGATTTGTGCAATCCAACAACTTAAGATATTTTTCTTCTATCTTTATCCTCTCAAACGATCTATATTAAATTCAGAATCACTATATTCAGACACTTTTGATTTTCTTCCATGCACTTTTTTATGATTTTCCAAACGTCTCTTATCTTCAAAGTTCATATTGCATATTTTACATTTGAAAGATGCCATTATTATACAAAGGCAAATAGTTAAAGATAAAGATTGATAGGAAATCCTTCTACTTTTATATAAAGTATCTGTTAAAAATTATTAATATTAATTTTTGTTAGATATTGAACACTGAAACCCTAGCCATTCAACTCTCAACTGTCTAAGTAAAAATGTAAATGAATCCGATTAGAGATAACCATGATCTATACTTTTATTAAAAGCTTAACAATAATAGTAATGTATTTAAATTTTTTTGTCTAATTTTTAATAGTCAAAAAAAACTTTTGAATTTGTTAAGTACATATTAAAATTATTATAATTTAGATAGACGGTGTGTTGAATTCAATTTATATGAAGAGTATGTCCAATAACTTTACTAATCCATAAAATTTTTAGTTAATATGACTAATCAATTAGATAAGGGCCATGGATGGATCAAAGACAAATTAGCATACCAAAAGTCTACGAATGCACCAAAGAGAAATATTTTTTTAAGCGTGTCAGAGTTTAAAGTCTTGATTAGTTATTTTGAAAAGATCTTAAATAAATAGGGTAGCTAATTAAATCAATTATATTTTATTCTTTTGTATTCATGAGAAGTAGCAGTAGATGCCTAACCAATAATATAGATCACTTCTTAGAACATATTTTTTGTTATTAAATAAAATAATATCTTTTATTTAGATTTAAGATTAGTGTTTTGAGTAATTGGAAGAACAATACTAAATGTAGCACCTTTTTCTTTGTTATTTTTAGCCCATATTTGACCACCATGTCTCTCTATGCTGTTTTTACAAATAAATAATCCCAATCCATTTCCTGTTTTAGAACCTGTTACAAATTTCAAAAAAAGTTTTTGTTGTATATGCAAAGGAATTCCCATACCTTCATCTATTACATGGATAAGAATTTGTTCCTTATTTTTCTTAGTTATTGAAATAATAATGTTTCCTCCTTTTATATGTTTAATAGAATTACTAATAAGATTAAGAAAAACTTGGCTTAAACGATTTTTATCTGCAACAAGATTGATATTTGTTGTTTGGTTACTCTCTACAATAATATTTAATTTTTTACCTTCATTTAAAAATTTTATTTCTTCTATTATAGTATTTATTAATAATAACAGATCTACTTCTTGAAATTCTAATGATGACGCCAGTTGTTCCTCTATACTGGCGAATTCTAAAATATTCGCTGTAAGTAACTGTATTTTTTTAGCATTTTTAATAATAATGTTGAGCATTGTTTCTTTTTGTATAGAATCAATATTTTGATTATATAGCATAACTTCGGATAATCCTAAAATTGGTTGAATTGGACTTCTTAATTCATGTGCAGTTATGTTTATCAATTGAATTTGAGTTTCATTTTTATATTTTAGTTCTTTGTATAATTTTTCTACTTTTTGATAAATATCTGTTTGTTTCCATAGAATTTCAAAAACAGAAAGATAATATGATACAGTAGATTTACTATTTGAATAAGTAAATAAGCCCATAGCTTTAATAGAATCATAATTATCATCATTATCAATTCTACGCATAAAGAATGACATCGATCGACTATCATTATTGTACTTTGAAATTGCAATGGTTCAAATAAATAACTAATATCTATTTCTAAAGAATTTTTTAAATAATTTGCTGTTTCCTCTATTTTTTCAGTATGAGGTGAAATGATTTTAATTTGTATCTTTCTATTATTAGCTTTTAATTTTTTAATAAGACTTAACCCATCTAATAAAATTATGCTTCTATAAAAAGCATTATATGTTGAAAATAATAATAAAATTTCATCTTTAGCAGATTGAACTAATTGAAAAGCAATCTTAATTGCTTCTTTGGGATTGTTTATTACTTTTATATAAGGCGGCTTAGTTTCTCCGTTTTCTTCATTAATTGTTTCCTCTTCTGAAGAAAAATTATTGTGTAAAAAAGGATCAGCTATATACGGAATGTTATTTATAATATTTTCAACAAAATAATTTCCATAAACATGATTTAGTCTTTTAAAAATTGTGGAACAATCTTTGCTATCAAAATAAAATGTATATCCAGAAATTATTTCAACAATGCTATTATTTGATTCTATTAACCATTCCTTGCCACATAACATACACTTTAATTTTGTTTTTTTATCTTTTTCATAAAAATTATAGTTTTGGTTGTGATCACCGATAATCATTCATAATATATATTCATAGATATAATTACTTTTTAAGTATTAATTTTGTTTTTTATTTCACGATATAAAAAATTTTAACCTTGCTAAAATCATATAAAATAAATATTTCATATTATCCAAAAACTACCAAAGGTGTAATAT
>DATFCH010000545.1:0-2132 GCA_035253345.1 Nitrososphaeraceae archaeon | reverse complement strand
TATGATTAGATTGTAAATTATCAGTTTCCGAACAAGGACTTAGATATGCAAACATGAAACTACTATCAGGTGGATATGCCTTGTAAGGATGTCCACAATTAAAACAACTAAATATCTTAATTTGTGGTGGTTGTTCTTGTAGTAAATTTCCTCTTATTTCTTTATCCTTATTATTCTGTGGAGCTTCATTTTGGAATTCTATACCTTATTTCCCTCTTTCTATCAAAAACATAATTACTAAATTATTTAATGATTAGATACTATTTTTTTGATTGAAAGCGTCACCGTAAAGACAAAAATGAGAGATTACTAGAAATAAAAAGACGTTCTTGGTCGAAGATATAAAAAGGCTGATGCAATAACCATTAATTTATCTCAAATTATTATAAACATTTAAGACTCTTTTGTGATTACCAACCAAAGACTAGTCGGCATGCCTCCGGAGAATAGTCTTTATCTATAATAATCTTTGTCGTTTCTCATTTATTCTCTGGAGGTTTTAATAAAATAAATAAATAACATATAGCTTACACATCAATTAGAGAAAAATAATGAATTTACTTTCAGCATTATTTGATTTTTGGATAGCAAAATCATTGTTAGGATGTTTACTATACTTATTTAGAAGATAAAAAAACTCTAATATTTTTTTTAATTTATTCTTCATACAACAACATAACACCTGTTTGGTCCATAGCAATACTTTTCACTGAAATACTCTCATGCTCACTTAAAAATTCATTAATTATTTTCTCAACTTCAGTAGTATTATCTTTCAGAAAATATATTACCTTCGGTTTTTTCTGTGGTTCCATATATGGTTATGGTTTAATGATTTAAATAAATTTTTAATCATATAAATTTTGATATAATCAATTGGTTACCATTAACTTATTAATCGATAAGATTTTTTTACAAGTATTTGTATCCATTATCCCAATATTATCTATTAAAATAGTATCGTCAACAACAATATCTCCATGCTACCAAAATCTAATAAAAAATTATAAAAACTTATTATCGATAATTTCACTTCTACTATTATATAGTTTGTTATCCTCACAACATTATATCATCTGTGAGTCAAGATTATGAAACAATTGCAATGGTTGACAATGAGGAAGATATTGTAAGTTTATTTATTGAACTACTACAAGCAAATGGTTATGCTGTTATTGGTTTTACAAATCCTCTCTTCTTGATAGACCATATTCATGAACATCCTGACCGATTCGGGTTAATCCTTATTGATTATCGGATGCCCCAGATGACTGGCTGCCATTTAGCTAATCAGATACACGCTATAAATCCCAAAATCAAAATGATACTACTCACAGCATTTGATGATATTGTAAATAATGCTCTGAATTTAGAAATTGCAAAGAAACCAATTACGTTAAATCAAATTTTGGATTTGGTAGACCGGAACTTGAATTCTTTAATTGAAATTTAAATCAATCCAGCAAAATTAATCCAATAAATCATATAATTTACAATCTTAATTTAACAAAAATCGAATAGTTAGGATTATTAAATTAATTATTTGATTACTAATATGTAGTCTGATTATCATAAAAATCAATATTTTTAGTATCCCTTAAATACTGAACTATATTAATAATGATTAATTGGTTATTTTTTTATTGCCTTTAATTGACCTGGGGAATTGGTGCTAAAGAAGGGAATCGCTATCGTCGATGATGAAGTTGATTTAGTTAACTTGTTTAGAGAAGCATTGGAGATGAATGGATACAAGGTCTGTACGTATACAGACCCTGTTATGGCTTTCAATAAATTACAGACAAATTTAGAAGATTATGGGCTTATTATATCTGATTTTAAAATGCCTGTAATGAATGGCAATATTCTATGTACCAAACTGATGGATATCAATCCTAAACTTAAAGTTATTCTTATATCTGCTTATCACGATATTGAATGTGATACATCTAGATTTACATTTTTACAAAAACCAATACCAATAACAGTATTACTCAAAACAGTAAATGAAATATTAGCTGGATAAATATTTAACATATACATAAAATTTGTATTTATTAACAATTGTTTACTTGAATAAAATTGTAATAATGATAATTAAAAATTTAGTTAAGGGAGTTCTCATACATATT
>DATFCH010000544.1:0-2210 GCA_035253345.1 Nitrososphaeraceae archaeon | reverse complement strand
CGCCGAAAAATTTTATAAAAAAAACTATAAAATAAAAGAAATAGGTGTGAAAATGTCTAGATCTTTTTCTTTTCTTTGTAAAGGATATCTATTTGATTGTGGAGCATATTCTTGTGCTGTAATAGGATTTCATATACAGTCCAATTATCCTCTACATCCTCGATAACAGAAGCCAACTTGTTCATGGCTACTCTAATAGCAATAATAGCTTTATCAAATGATTTTTGTGTTTTGGTATCTATATCGATAATTTTTGTTTGAAAGTCCAAAACATCAAATGGATTATCAGAGTTTTTCATTTCAGCTTTCAATTCTCTGACCTGCCTTGACGATAACTTGCGTTTTTTTATCAATTCAGCTAGTTTTGATTGCTGTTCTTTTTCTTTTAAAGGAAGTAATTCGTCTCCGACACTTACACTTATACTGCCTGCTGATAGAGAATCGACAACATCTGCTGGTAGTTCTAGCAATCTGATTCGCTTATCCACATAGCTAACACTTTTTCCTAACTTTGTCGCTAAATCAGATATTCCTCCCCAGCCGTAATTGTTTACATAGTCTTGGAATGCCTTAGCTTCTTCTATAGGATTGAGGTTTTTAGAATGAATATTTTCTATCAACGATACCTCGAATGCATCTTTATCATCCAATTCCACCACATGAGAAAGAATTTTTCTCCAGCCAAGTAATTTACATGCATTGTATCTTCTAGTTCCAGCAACTATTTCATATTCACCGTCTTCAATCATCCTAACAATAATAGGATGTAAAAGTCCCTTTTCCTTTATAGAGTAGCATAATTCATGTAGATCTTCATTCATGTTTTTTCTATAAGAATATCTAAATAGTTTAATTTTTGAAATATCAATATTATCCAAAAGTCCATTAATGCTGTTTGATGTCGAATGGATTTTTTGCATAACGTGTATTCAAGCCTAAAGTATTTAACCTTGTTGGCACTATGATTCTGGAAAAAGGATAAAAATTATTATTAGAAAAACTTTAGTTGTTATTATTTTTGTTATTGCTGACTATAAGTTTCATTTGTTTCTAGTTTATTAGCAAGATTTAAGAGTTTCAGAGTAAAAGGATGTTCTGGATATTTTAGTCCAGTTAGAAATTCTTTTTTGCTAAATTGAATATCACAGTAGCAAGGTATTTCTGAAATTACACCTATATCAATTGTATTTGATAAATCTTCGAGTGTATCATACTGTATTGAATTACCGTGATGTTTTCCTCCTCCTCCTCTTTCTATAGTTATAGCAACTGGATTATGTTGAGATTCTGGAATTGAACAATAACCAGGTCCACGATTTAACAATAAATAACATAATGTTCCAAATTTGGTAAATGCACCATAAATTTCTTGAGCCATTTTTTTTGTACCCTCGATATCTAGATCTCCCATTTTTAAAGTTAATATGACTATATCGGAAACAGCAAGAGTATTAATTGACCAGTATCTAATTCCAGGACTAGTGTCGATTATTACAAAGTCTGCATTCTTTTTTACAAAGAGTTCTTCTCGTAAAAGAATAAAATTTCTAAGTAGCTGCATCTGCGAGCTTTGTCGTGAGACATTCCCCTCAAGTTTGTAAATTTCTTCTTTACTCGAATTAGCAAAACCTACATTTAATGTCCCTTTCATATCGTCTGAAATTCTCTTGGTTATATCCATACAAACATCATCGACAGTAGCATTTCCTAAAAGAAAATCATTAATCCATTTTTTTGGTTCATATATATCAAAATACGCTCCAAGACTAGGAGCATAAACATCAAGGTCTAACAAATAAACATTGTAACCTTTTTTTGCCAATAATGCACCAAAATTTGCTGCAATTGTTGTTTTACCAGTTCCTCCTTTATAGGAATGAAATGCTATGCACTTTGTCATTCTAATCACAATAGTATTTTACTTATATTAAAACAATCATCATAATATCATTTTTTTATTTAGATAAAACAGCATCTATATGTTTTAGCAAATCTTCAATTGAAATTGGTTTTTGAATAAAACATTTATGATCCATATTAGGATATTCTTCCACTAAAGAGTCATAATATGCTTTAAAAGAGGTTATAAAACAAACTTTAAGATTTTTATCAATTTGTTTTATTTCCTGAACTAGCTCAAAACCATTCATTCCTTCCATTCGGACATCAACAAGAGCTAAATCATAAGAACCTTTAGTAAAATTATGTAA
>DATFCH010000543.1:0-2470 GCA_035253345.1 Nitrososphaeraceae archaeon | reverse complement strand
ATTCTTGTAGCTCAAAAAACTTTCGTAAATCGATCGAAAGGTTTAACACTAGCAATTTACGAAAGTTTTTTGAGCTACAAGAATTGTATTACTTGCACTTAGAAGACGAGGATTATAAAAAATTAACTAATCATAGAATTACTGGTGCAAGTTTTCTGGTCTGTTCTAAAGAAGATTTGGAAAAAATCGGTTTGCTTTACGGTCCTATATTAGAGCTGCATCACTTAAAAACAATTATAACTGACGGTAAGGTTTAATTATATATTAGTTCATAAAAGTAAGTAATAATGCGTTTTATTTTTATAATTTTTATTAGCAATTAAAGAAGGTCAAAGCAACACAATTGACGAACTTAAATTGCTTATTACGAAAGTTAATGAGCAGGTATTGTTTTCGAAATAGTAAAAAATATATATTTTAAAAATTTTATGATGAGCAAATTAATTATTTTAGAAAAGCGTGAGCTTTTTTAAATAAACTTAAACAGTTGTTAAACTTTTAAGAACATAGCGTGATGCTAGATAGTGTTTATGAACCTCGGTCGTTAGATCGTAGGAACAAGATACGAATGATTTATATTCTGATAAAAAATTGTGGTTAAATTTATCAAATTATATTTTATCATTATTTATTAATTTATATTTATTTACTTTAAGTGCGATTTAGAAGTATTATACGGCGAAACTCATAATTTAATCGCTAAGATTTTATCATATCATCGTACAAAAAATATTAGATCACTAAGAGAATATAAAGAGTCATGTTTTCAAACAGCTGTGGAATTATTGTTGTCCGCGAATTTATTTATTTCTGAAACAAGGTTAATAGTTGAATATAAACCGAAGAGAAATTCATATAGTTATGGATTTATAGATATTTTTATGAGCGATTTTGCTACAGGTAATAGCGTAGTGATTGAACTAAAATTGTTTAATATAGTAGGATTGTTTAACGGTGCAAGAGCCTTAGGAACTTATGAAATTTATCCCCATCACGATAAATTAGAAGTTTTGGATAAAGAACTTAATTTAGAACCAGAAGAATCATTATTTAAAAGGAATTACATGTATTGGTCTAAGGACGATAAAAAGTATATTAGCGTTACTGTAAGTGATCATATAAACCACGGAATTGAACAACTAAATCGATACATAAACACACTATCGAGTGGAAATGCCAATATTCCCAATAAAAAAATCGGAATATTAGATAATCGCATCATTATTGAAGAAGGAAGAAGCTATTTAAAAGGGATTCTCATTTCATCTTTTGGTTCACAAAGGGTATTAGTTAAAGAAACAAGTATAATGAAAATTGATTATCAATATTATATTAAGCAGCTTGTGTAAGAAATAAAGTATATCGAATATCACTGATAATGTGACTATAGATTTAATGTAAAGTTAAAGAGATAATTGAAAACAATAAAGAAATTTATTCTTGAAGAAAATGAATTCATATCACAGATAATTGGAACAAAAACATTGCATCAGGTGTGTAATGGACGCATGCACACGCTCAAACCTTTATAATTATAAGAATTATGTAAACTTATTCGCATTTTCAGATAAAAGAAATCACAGGTTTTGTACCTGATGTGGAACTCGTGCGTCTTTCGAAGCCTTTGCATCATAAATCATCAATTTTTTCTCTCCATCTTCTTCTTTAACTTCAATAAAATCAGGTATAAAAGCTTTTAATTTAACACCTTTTATACCCATTTCTTCATAAAATTTTTCGGGTACATCAAATTTCAATTGATAAAACGTTTGACCAATTTCGACTTTTCTTAATAAATTTTTAGATTCATCAGGTGATATATCTCGACAATCCACCACATCATGTAATTTATCTTTAATATTTGATTCAAATTCTGCTCCACGATGCCTTAGATGCAGTATGCTCTAGGCTGTTTTAAATTAATAACAATTCAGCAAAATCGTAAATTTAAATACATGATACAAAATTAAATGATATAAGCAGATTACCAAGAAATGTCCGAAGTGGATACTCAAAGACGTAATTTGCTTCATTATAGTCCGGCGGATTTGACCATAATAATATCCTTAATAAAAATTTACAATTATTAAATAATAATTTAAAATATTTTAAAAAATTGAAACTTACCATTGATCAATGATTAGTTTTGAATGAGAAATCTCGTATTCATCAAATCACTGCAAATTAAATTTACTCTGTTAAAATTTATCTGTGATTCGAAATCACTTACTTTTGATAGGCCATCAATAAAGCATTCAATATAATCTTTCAAAACATCGAGAAAATTCGCATCATTAATCATAGGTATATTTTCCACATTGCACATTTTTGAAAAGCTGCCATGTCCAAACAAATTTTTCCAAATTTGCTTTTCTTTATAAGTATCAATAATTAAACAAAATATTCCTCGTGAATCTGGAAGTAAAAGAATTTCGTTCTCAAATTTTTTTATTTTTTTCAAGCCTTTTAA
>DATFCH010000542.1:0-17752 GCA_035253345.1 Nitrososphaeraceae archaeon | reverse complement strand
AAATTATTTAAATATAATAATTTTTTTATGAAAACTCTTATTAATATCCCTTTACAATAAACCTTAGCTACTTATGATAAGATACAACCATTCAAAATTGTCTATTGTTGCAGTAATAACTGGAATTACACTTGCTGCTATTACAATATTTTCTCCACAAGTATTTGCACAAGAGGAATCTCACCCTTCTGATGGAGGATTAACGAAACCTTTGTTGGCAATAGCTGCTGCAATTGCAATTGCGGGAGGTCTAATTGGAACTGGCAATGCACAGCAAGGTATTGGAGCTGCTGGAATGGGGATCATAGCCGAAAAACCTGAAAAATTTGGTCAAGTTTTATTCTTCTTCGTAATCCCTGAAACTCTTTGGATTATCGGATTTGTTCTTGGTATAATTCTCTTATTGGGTATTCTCTGATGAGTTGAGATCTAAATGAGTATCTCCTATATATTCATTAAAGAGATCAAGGATAGAAAAAACAAGAAAATTAGTATTCTTGATAGTACTCTGGCTGAAAAAAAGGTAAAAATACATAAATTGAAACAAAGTACTTTAAAAGAGATTGAATCGCAATATTCAAATGAAGCCACTGCAAGATCCCAACGAGAGGCTTCTAGAATAGTAGAGGCAGCTAGACTACAAGCAAAAAAAATTCTTTTTAATGCAATAAACTCAAATATGAATTCTACATTTGAGAAAATAACCAAAGAGCTAAACGATTATACTCGGAAATCAGACTATAAGAATACCCTCAAAATAATGCTTACTTATGCTAAAACAAAGCTAGGGGAAAATATCTTAATACATTGTAGGGAAGAGGATAAAGTGGTTTTCAGAAAGATGAACAACAATTTATCTTTGGGGTCATCAATTAAGACTATAGGTGGGATATTTGTCGAAGATATAAATCGAACACGAGAACTGGATTTAACTTTTGAAGAATTATTAAGAACACATGAAGATGATCTAAAAAATTTCCTTCTAGAGCGAATGGTAAAGGAATAGTGACTTCTTCATACTATTCTTCATCATTTGGACGTCTGCAATCCCTTTCAGCAAATTTTCTTTCTCGCGAAACCGTCCAGCAATTGCTACATGCTAAAGATGTATCAGAGATGACTCGTATGCTAGAACCAACATGGTATGGTATAGAAATAGAAAGAGCTGCTTCCCTATATACACCACCTGAGCTTTTGGAAGTTGCTCTAAATAGGCATATAGTTGAAATTAATAAAATTGCTCTCGAAGTAGCACCATATAGCGGAAAGGCTGCAATTAGATCATATCTTTTAAAATGGGATATACATAATATTGAGTTGATCCTGTCATCAAAGATTATAGGCCGTGCAATAACTGAAACTGAACCATTTTTAGTTTCGAGTCGGAACTTTCCTGCGGGGGTATCTGCAGGAAATATACATCATGATGAAATGAAAATTATCTTATCGCAAACTAGTGTAGATGGGGTTGTAAATTATCTTGTGAAATATAGATATGGAACAATACTAATACAACATCTAGACACATATCAGAAAACAGGTGATTTAGGTCCAATGATGGCCGATCTCATCGCCTATTATTATACAACTTTAATTGAATCATTAAAATTTTTTCAAGGTGATGAAGGTATAATAAGAGACCTATTTAGGTCACAAATAGATAAAAAAAATATTTTAAGTCTACTCAAAGGAAGGGAAAATAACTTTGACCGTGATTTAATTAGTAGACATTTAGTTAAAGGGGGTAATATCAATCAAGATGCATTATTCGATATTTATGCCTCAAAAAACATTGAAGAATTTATTAATAAAGTTAACAAATATTATAATTTAATAGATATTATTAAGGACACTTATATGAAAACTCAGAGTCTGATTGATTTCGAAGTAGCATTTGATAAATATATTAACAGGACTTATTTAAAAAGATTAAAAAGTATTTCTCTATCACTCGGTGTTATTTTTTATTTTATGATAAAGGCTGAATATGAATGGGATAATATAAAGAGAATAGCTTATGGAAAGCGTTATGATCTTCCAATCGAAAGAATAAATTCAATGTTAATTATGGAGTAAGGTAGGGGAATATGTCTACTAAATATAAAAATGAAGAACCTCATGGTGTCATAGGTGTTATTGGAGAAAGAGAACTTGTTATTGGTTATCGACTGTTAGGTATTGATGATACCTTCATAGTTAGTAGAGGTGATGAATCTTTCAAGACAATGGAAAAACTTTTTTTTTCACACAAATATAGTATGATTATTGCTAGTCACTTTATTAGGGATTATCTACCTCCGTTATTAAGAAAAAAGGTAGAAGCGTCAATAGAACCACTAGTTTTATTCATGCCTTCATTGAAAGGAAATATAGAAGAAGAATCAATATCTTCTTTAGCTAGAAGAGTTCTTGGAATAAATATTAAATATTAAATGGGTGTAAAAGGAGTAAAATAACATGTCATCAGCTATTGTTTCACGTATTTCTGGTCCAGTTGTTGTAGCAACAGATATTGAGCAAGCACAAATGTATGATGTTGTTCGTATAGGTGAATTAGGTTTGCTAGGGGAAATCATACGCCTCGAAGGAAACAAAGCTACTATACAAGTTTACGAGGATACAACTGGACTTCGTCCAGGAGAAAAAATTATCAATACTAGAAGACCACTTTCAATTCAGCTTGGTCCTGGGTTATTAAAATCTATTTATGATGGAATTCAAAGGCCACTTGATATTCTGAGAGAAAAGAGTGGTGATTTTATCAGTAGAGGCAATATAATTCCAGCTCTGGACCAAAACAAGAAATGGGAATTTATTCCAATAAAGAAAAAAGGTGATAAGGTTTTTCCTGGTGAAATTATAGGCGAAGTTCAAGAAACACCTTTAATTAGACACAAAATATCAGTTCCATTTGATATTGGTGGTGAACTTTCTGAAATAACAGAAGGAAAGTATACAGTAAGTGAAAATGTTGCTGAAATAAAAACAAATAGTACAGTAACAAATGTCGGCCTGTCAAATTGGTGGATGGTACGAAAACCGAGGCCTGTTTTGAGTAAACTCCCGCCTGAATCACCTTTGCTTACAGGACAAAGGGTTCTTGATACATTTTTCCCTGTTGCTAAAGGTGGTACTGCAGCTATTCCAGGTCCTTTTGGAAGCGGAAAAACAGTGACTCAGCAGCAGCTTGCAAAATGGGCAGACAGTAATGTTATAGTATATGTTGGATGTGGTGAGAGAGGAAATGAAATGACAGAAATTCTCACATCTTTCCCCGAATTGGAAGATCCGAAGTCTAAAAGACCTCTCATGGAAAGAACGATTCTGGTAGCCAATACTTCTAACATGCCAGTGGCAGCAAGAGAAGCAAGTATCTATACTGGTATCACTATGGGTGAGTATTATAGAGATATGGGATATGATGTAGCTCTAATGGCAGATAGTACTTCTCGATGGGCAGAAGCCCTTAGAGAAATTTCAGGCAGATTGGAGGAAATGCCAGGAGAAGAAGGGTACCCAGCCTATCTTGGAAGTAGACTGGCAGAATTCTATGAAAGAGGAGGTAAAGCAGTAGTAGTTTCTCCAGAAGAAAGAGTAGGCTCCCTGACCCTGGTAGGCGCAGTTTCTCCACCAGGTGGTGATTTTTCTGAACCAGTTTCACAAAATACCCTTAGGGTAACTAGAGTATTCTGGGCTTTAGATGCAAATCTTGCATCTAGAAGACATTTTCCATCTATTAATTGGTTAACGAGTTATTCTCTATATGCAGATCATCTTATCGAATGGTACAAGAAGAACATATCAAATGAATGGGTTAAGCGAAGAAAAGAAGCTTTAGAAATTTTACAAAGAGAGGCGGAATTGCAGGAAATTGTTCAACTGATAGGATATGATGCTTTACCAGAACCTGAAAAAGGGATATTGGATACTGCTCGTTCTATCCGAGAAGACTATTTACAACAGAGTGCCTATGATGAAATTGATACCTATTCATCAATAAAAAAACAATATCTAATGCTTTCAACAATATTGGAATTCGGTAAACGCGAATCCGAGGCAATAAAAAAAGGAGTTTCTTCGGCTAAAATCGGATCATTGGAAGTCAAGAAACATATATCCTCTATTAAATGGACAAAAGAAGAAAAAGTAGAGGAATTAGTTAAAGAGATCGAGATAAATATGAAAGACCAGTTTAATAATTTGTTAATGGAGGTTACAATTTAAAGTGTCAAATGTAGCTTTTAAGACCTTATCAAAAATAGCTGGACCCCTAATGTTCGTCGAGGGTGTAAACGATGCTGCCTATGGTGAAATGGTGGAGATAAAATTAGCTAACGGTGAAAGACGTCAAGGACAGGTATTGGACACGAGAAAGGGATTGGCAATTATTCAAGTTTTCGGACCTACATATGGACTAGGAACAACTGGAACTTCAACAAAATTTCTAAGTGAAACAGCTATGTTAGCTGTATCTGATGAGATGCTTGGAAGAACATTTGACGGTTTAGGCAAACCACGAGACAATGGTCCCAAAATAGTATCTAAAGAAAAATATGATCTTGTTGGTGCAGGAATCAATCCTTATTCAAGGGAAGAGCCATCAGAATTTATCCAAACCGGAATGTCAAATATCGATGGTATGAATACATTAGTTAGAGGACAAAAACTTCCAATTTTCTCTGGAGCTGGTTTACCACATAATTTGTTGGCCACTCAGATTGCTAGACAAGCAAAGGTTCTAGGAGCCTCAGAAAATTTTTCTGTTGTATTTGCTGCAATGGGAATTACTAGTGAAGAAGCAAATTTTTTTGTAAAAGAATTTGAAGAGAGTGGCGCATTAGGAAGAAGTGTCCTTTTTCTAAACTTGTCATCTGACCCTTCAATGGAACGTATTCTAACTCCTAGACTAGCATTAACGACCGCTGAATTTCTAGCGTATGAACGTGAAATGCACGTTCTAGTTATCCTAACAGACATGACAAATTATTGTGAATCTTTGAGAGAAATCAGCGCAGCTAGGGAAGAAGTGCCTGGTAGGAGGGGATATCCAGGTTACATGTATACTGATCTAGCAGCAATTTACGAGCGTGCAGGAAAAATAAAAGGCAGAAAAGGTTCGGTAACTCAAATTCCTATTCTTGCTATGCCAGCTGATGATATTACACATCCTATACCAGATCTTACTGGGTATATTACTGAAGGCCAAATAGTTCTAAGTAGAGATTTGCATCGACTAAATATCCAACCACCTGTAGACGTATTGACGAGTTTATCACGTTTAATGAACCAAGGAATAGGGACCGGTAGAACAAGAGAAGATCATCGAAATTTGGCAGATCAACTTTATGCAATCTATGCTCAGGGTAAAGATGCAAGAGCATTATCCGCAATTGTAGGAGAAGAAGCGTTAAGTGAATCGGATAGGAAATATTTAAAAATTGCAAATAATTTTGAGCATAAATTTGTTAATCAAGGAATAGACGAGAATAGATCGATAGAACAAACATTAAACATTGGATGGGATCTTATAAGTGAACTTCCAGAATCTGAATTAAAGCGAATTAAAATAGAATATATCACAAAATATAGAAAAACTGATATTAGTTCAGGAGGACAAGATAAGATTCCTGAAACAACTGTAATAAAGACAGAGGGCGGTGATTAGCAAATAAAATGGGTCTGTCTTCTAATATTAGACCAACCCGTCTTGAATACATTCGTACAAAGCGTCGAATTCTTATTGCAAAAAAGGGATTAAAATTATTAAAACTCAAACGTCAAGCTCTTATACTTGAATTTTTTAATACAAGCAAGACTGCAGCTGCCTTGCGTGGAAGTTTACAGTCTGAATTGATAAAAGGATATGAAACTATAAGAATGGCAGAAATGCTCGCTGGTTCAATGAGACTTGAGAATGAAGCAATGAAAATGTCACAAATGGCAAATTTACAGGTAAAATCAAAGAGTATCATGGGAGTTCATATTCCCAAGATTGTCGGTGGTAAAAGAGAACTATTGGCTGAGCATTTGTTAGAATTACCTACATCAATCAATGAATCAATAAGTGTCTATCAAAAAATTCATGACATTGTCTTGGAAATCGCAGAAAAAGAGACTGCATTGAGGAAACTTTTATTAGAAATAGAGAGAACCAAACGTAAATCTAATGCTATAGAAAATGTCTTCATTCCAAAATTGCTATCAGCATTAAAATTTATTACTTTTCGCCTCGATGAAATGGAAAGAGATACTTTCATTATGCTGAAAACAGTAAAAAGAAAAATGGGTGAAAGAGGAGAAATAGTATCTAAGGAGACTGAGGTAGAAATTAATGCAAAGTAATAATAACAATAATAATTACAAAAAGAAAATATTTGCAAATGCTGAACAAAAAAAATTCTATCATATAGCTAAAGCTTTTAAAATTGGAAATATTCTTGCGACTTTCGTTATAATTTTGATTATTGTAAAATATTTTTTGGGAGTATAAAACAATAGAAATGTCTACTTTGTCAGAAAAAAAATACTTGGAGCATCTGAAATTAATCAAAGAAGCTGAGGATAAAGTTCAAATCGAAATTGAAGAACATAGAAAATTAATTGAACAAGAAATTAATAACTTACAAGAGGAATATGAATCCAATATCATGGCACATAAATTAGAAGGAGAAAAAATAATTGAAAAAAGTATTCATGATGCTAGAGAGACTGCAACCAAAGAAGCTGAAAAAATTTTGAATGATGCAGAAAATAAATCAAAATCTATATCATTTAAGGCAGAACCACAAATAATAAAACACATTTTGAACATTCTGCTTTCGGAAATGAAATGATAAGAGCTAGCCCAATATGAGTACCTTACTTAAACCTGCTCCTATGGCTAGAATTGCTGTGATTGGGCTAAAAAAAGACAGGCATGAAATTATTTCTATTCTTCATGAAATGAATGTTATGCAACTGGAACCACTTTCTAAAGAAGCTGATTCTCTCCTTATTAGTGAGAATGAAAGTGAGTTTCATAAAGAAATTTCGGACCAATTGCTTCGAGTTAGAGGATTGATTAACTCGTTACCTGAAACCTCCATACAATCCAAATCTAGTTTTTTTTCATTCGATGAATTTATTAAAAATTTAAGATCTTTAGACATTGATAATAAAGTTGCTTCTTTGGAAAGGGAAAAGGAGAAGATATTGACTGAAGTAAAGGAATCAGAAAATAACATAAAGACGCTTGAGGAATTTTCCTTCTTTCCTGAGGATTTAAGGATTTTAAATTTAACTTTTGCTCGTTCATATTTTGGCCGTGTGGAATCAGAAAAACTGGAATATTTTAAGAAAACACTGGAAACAGATAATGTACCAGTTATAGTGTATCCACAAGAAAGAAAAAAACTTACTTATTTTGTTCTTGTTATTCCACCTCATTTACCATCAAATAAGCTTGCCTCAGCGGTTAATCAAAATGGTGTCCATCTTGAACCAGTACCAAAGCTGAATGGAAAGCCGTTAGAAATTATAAGTAGTCAGAAGAAAATTCATAATGAGCTCTCATTACGATTAGAACATATAAACAATCAGCTAACAGAAATATCAAAATCCCATTATACGTTTTTAAAAGGTGCAGAGGAGCAATTAGAAATAGAAAACAAAAAACTCGAAGTAATTGATAACTTAAAAGGTACAGTTGATACATTTGCAATGGAAGGTTGGCTTCCACGTTCCAAGTTAGAAAATGTAAAAACTGCTTTTGATAAATATTGTGAAGGTACTCTTATGTATGAATTAGAGACTGGGGATACTCCCCCTACTCTCATGGAAAACCCAAAAAGATTTAAAGTTTTTGAGTCTTTTATTAGGTTTTACTCTCTTCCAACTGGAACAGAATTTGATCCAACATTACTTTTTGGATTACTTTTTCCAATATTTTATGGTTTAATGATTGGTGATGTTGGATATGGATTGGTAATACTTCTTGTTTCTCTATGGGTTATCAGAAGAGTAGAGAAAAGAAAACGTGACCTTAATATCATGCCTACCTTTTTAAGAAATTTTGCAAAAAAAATATTACTGCCAACCCAAATGGTGAAACTCGCTAAAGTGATGATTCCAGGTTGTATTTTCACTATCATATTAGGATTTTTATTCAATCTTTATTTTGGATTTCATTTAAATGCATATCTTTTTTCATACTTGAATAATACCTTTGGTCTCACCTTACCACAAGATGGTGCTTTCTTAAGTCCACTTGGTACATTTGGTTTGCGAAAATTATTGTTAATGAGCGGCTATATAGGGTTAGGTATGGTTTCCTTAGGTCTTGTATTGGGTATATTAAATAGTCTTCGTGAGCATAACATAAAACATTTAATCAGTAAAGTTGGGTGGTTATTATTTGGTTGGGGTATTGCATTAATCGGATTAGCGCTTATAAATCATGTTAATATCAATCCAATGGAATCTTCCCAGGGTATTCTTTATTTTGCATTAATTTTTGGCGGTATTGGTTTGATGTTTTATGGAGAGGGAGTTCGTGCACTTATGGAATTACCCTCCATAATTAGTCACATACTTTCGTATACTAGAATCGTAGGTATATTACTCGCATCAGTTATACTTGCAGACGTAATTGACTTTATATTTCTTAAATCGTTAGATCAATCAATACCAATTAGTATTTTAGGTATAATGATATTCATAATTGGTCATCTTTTCAATATTATTTTGGGTGTATTTGAACCAGGTATACAAGGTGCAAGGTTGATTTATGTTGAATTTTTCTCTAAATTTTACCATGGTGGTGGAAGACAGTTTAAACCATTTGGCAGCAAAAGAAGATTTACCACTAATCAATATACCAATGAGAAACCAGAGTAATCACTTTCCAAATCTATTTTGACTCTAGACAATATCGATGATAGGACTAAATAATCTTGTTGGTAAGAGTAAAAAAAATTTTTTTCTTGGTCATTAACATCAATAAACCCAAAATATTGAAGAACTAAGGTAAAGTTAAATGTAATAATCTGTATGATATGTTTTCTTTATCGAAAAACAAATTCATATTAATTATTTCAATTTTTAACTTTGGATTAAAATATTTAAAAAACATATATTGATATAATTCCAAGCAAATGGCAGTTGGATAAACATGACACCCGATTAGATAACAATAACAATAAAAATAAAAATAAAAATAAAAATAAAAATAAAAATAAAAATAAAAAAAAAATAAAAATATAGATAATGTCAAGAAATATTCTTCATATTACATTATTGAAAAATACGGAGATATTAAATTAAAACAAATTGTAACAAATATACCAAAATTGGAATTCAAGTAGCTTTCAAAAATTCAAATTTAAATAAAAAACTATCTTAGCAGTAGGTTTGGGGTTGGCCGGATTTGAACCGACGATCTCCAGCGCCCGAGGCTGGAATCCTACCAAACTAGACTACAACCCCATATAACCCTGTAATAGTTCAATTTTTTTTCATTAAAATCCGGTAATTAAATTAAATGAAGGTAGTAAATATACTATATGGCCATAGTTGGTCTAATCGATTATTAATAATTGAATGACTCGCTAATTTCAAATTTATTAAATCCGATACATTTTTAATTATCAATATTTAATTTTTGAATAAATATCTTCAATATTCCATATCTGATTATTCTTTGTTATTTTCTTTATGGTTTTATCTTGTATTAATTCTTGAACTAGCATTGCAGAAAGAGCTAATGCACCTGTAGCTCCAGGTGAATTGTAATTTAAAATATTCATAGATAATGTATTCTTTAACAATAATGTATCAGGGATAAAAATACCTTTTTGGTCTATTACTAAAGATCTAATTCCCGAAATGCCTCTGTCTTTAAATTTTTTTGTTTCCAAAGGAGGTAGAAATCGCTTTACCCGATTTATCATCACATTTTTTGAAAAGGAACTAGCGATTTCGCTGGTTATTAGAGACAAAAATTCACTATTTGTGATTAGTGACCATAATCCTTTTTTAGCAAAAATCTCTATTGTTTTAGGAAAGAAATTTTTAAAGTTATCTTTGAAATTATAGGAATATGGTCCAAAAACCGGTACCGCATTAGGTCCTATTTCACAATGTCCATCTGCTTTTACAATCCAGTGAGGATCTAAAAATGGAAAATTCTTCTGTTTTGGAACTGAGTATATGCTATGGGATGTAAGTTTTTCGTATTCTTTAGGAGATCGCCAATATTCTCCTCTAAAATGTAAATCGATTAAATCTATTCCTATCCCGAACTGACGGGCAATATCTAGGGAATTTCCACCAGACGAATTGATAACATATTTTGCATAAATATTTTTTTTCTCTCTTTTATCAGTAATCAATTCTATTTCCGAATTTTCTTTTTCAGATCTAATTCTTGTGACACGATGTAAATTCAAAAGTGTTCCTCCGTATTCTAAATAATCACATTTCAAACTATTAGATAGTATTCCATAATCTACACTGGCATCTTTTTTACAAAGGATTGAACCATAACATTTGATATTTGGCTCAATTTTTTTTGTTTCTTCCTGGTTCAATAAATGAATATCTTTTTCCTCTAATCCATTCTTTATTCCCCAATCAAAATATTTTTTTAATACTGAAATATCTTTCTCTTCTTTTGCTATTTCTACTACTCCATCCTGCTTAAAATAAATTCCTTTTAGCTTAGAATATGTATTCCACATTTCATAACCTAAAAAAGCGGTCTTAGCAAAAATTTTTTTCTTTAATGGATCATATAAAAATGGAGCATGAACTTTGCCTGTATTCCTGGAGCTAGTATGACGAGAAACATTTTTTTCTTGCTCAATTAACAAAATATTTGCATCAGAATTTAAGGTTAAAAAATAACCAATTGAAATTCCTAATATACCACCACCTATAATAACAATGTCAAATTTTTTCTCCTGCACCTTTATTATTATTTTATAGCATATTGTAATAATATGATTTTATTGAAATTTAAATCATAAGAAAGAGGTAAATTTTTTTCTTGAATATTAGTAATGGATAGCTATAACCTGCTATAAAATTAACAAAAAAACAAATAGAATTATTCTTCTATTATTTCGATTTGCAAAAATTATTATAATAAATTATTATTTTCTTATATCTACTTGAAGAGTACTCCCAACTGGGGGGTTACCCATTATTTCATATCTTCTCTTAGGCATAGTAATTTGTATTAATGTTTTTGGATATGTCTTGATAACCGTCTGTGGTTGTGATTTTAAAATTGCCTCCAATAGTGGTTTGATTTGTTGTTTTACGTCAACATCAGTTACAGTTCTTTCTACAGCTTCTAATATCATTTGTTGTTGGGATACTGTTTCCATCTCAACATCTTCACTTAAAGAAAGAGTAACACTAGAACCATTGTCGACAAGCTGTTTTATTTTGTAATCTGTTGCTGTTGAGTTTGTGATTGTTGTCGAGTTATCCACAATACTATTAAATTCTACGAATATATAATTTTATTATATATAAAAGAACTTGATAATAGTTATAGTATCATACTGAATACATCATCCCACCCGATACAATCGGTACTTGTTCAACCTTAGCTACTTCTTTAATCCTGGCTATTATAGCATTAAACCATAAACTATCGATACCTTGACTCCAAATAGTGAGCTTTTTATAATTTCTTTTTATACCATCATGGAAAAAGCCCGTGCAATCTTCTGAGGTCATATTGCAATACTTCTGGCTAACTTCTTCTACAATCTCGGCAGCTTCTGATGGTAAGTATAATATTGTTAAAGTTGGGAATGGGATAGTATCGTTAGAGGTTTCTATTGAACCACTTTTTTCAGTCATTCTTAATAAAATAGATTAAGTCTGTAATAAGAAAATTTCGAATAATAGTACATAATTTACTGTTAAAGTATTAAAAGCTTACAATTGAATATATTAACTATACCTTATTAATTTCACTCAGTATACTTTCAAAATGGTTCCTAGATTTCTGTTTTTTATATTTCCTTAAACTTTCTATGAATTGATCATGATTCCTTATTTTTATATACTGCGAAATTTTTTTTGAAACTGATCCACTTAATAACAAAGCTTGAGCAATGGAGGTAACATTGGATGGTTTCCTATTAACAGAAGAACTTTCAAAGTCAATTATTGATACGTTATTTTTGTCAGAAATCATAACATGTCTGTCAATTCTTGTAAGTTCTCCGTGATCTAAATTTATATTATCTAATCTATAACATTGCTCCAATAGATCATTTACTATTTGTCTGAAATTTTGAATTATAAGATTTGGTGAATTATTGTATTGATCTAAAAGCCAATCAGAAATACGTGGAGCATTTATAAATTCCATCAATATGAGATCCTCAGTACTATCAATAAATTTAGGCCCTATTCCTACTAGGTTAGCTAATTTTTGACAGCTTACCTCGGTTAAACAATTTTTCCTACGCGAATCAAGTCGTCTAATTTTCAAAGCAATTATTTTTCCAGAATATGTATTAACTTTTAATACAATCCCGGCATGTCCTTTTCCGAGTATCTTTAATTCATAAAGTTTATTGTAACCCTCTAAAATAACATTTTTAATTCCCATTTTGTCAAGATCATCTATTCTTTTATAATATTCCTCTGAATCGAATTTAGGATAGGAAATTAAATTGATTATTATAGGTGATCTAATATCTACTTCCAAATAATTTCATATCTTTAAATAAAAAATTGAGAACAAGTTTCTGTTTATCCTTATTTTTTATCCTATTTTTATTTAATGTATAAATTTTAAAATCTCTTCCCAAATCATCAATCAATCCACGAGGAATTCCAATACTATTACATTTTTCTTTCTTAATTTCATGCTCCAAAAATTTTATTGCATCAATGATTTTTCTATCATTTAGACAGGTTACCTTCATTTCTTCAGTTATCCATAAAACAGACAAATTTTTTTTATCAGTATTTTTATTTACGAATTGAAAAACCTCATTTGCCATAAAAACGCTAGGACCTTTTTTTTCAAATAAAGGCGAAATAATAGTAGATTTTAATAAAAAAACCAGTCTAGCATAATTTTTATCATATATGTAGCAATCACTCTTTATGGTGGTAAATTCATTATCATCAAATAGTCTAGTTATTGATTTGGTTAATTTTTTTAATTGACCCCATATTATGTCAGGACTTCTTAGACTAAAATTAAATTCTAATATCAAAATATTTGGTAAGAGTTTGTCTATATCTGCTAACAAATTATCTTTATTTTTTGGATTAGATTCTCTTTCGATTTTAAAAAAATTTAGTGATGGATTTTTAAGAAATGCTCTAGTTGAATAGATAAATCTCGATAGACTTTCAGGTGAAATTGCTTTTCCTAAATTTCTATTTGGATCAATAGGGTCAATAATTATTATGGGACTTTGAAATTTCTTGATAATAACTTCATCATCATAATTGTTATCAATGGTAATTATCTCATTTTCTCTTGTTATCGATGCGATAAATTTAATAACATTCTTAAAATTTCCATATTTTAGTACTAAGACTTCAGTAACATAGCCGCTAAATCCTGAAGTTGATAGTTCAGCACCATAAACCCCAATCCCTTTTAAAAAAGCTTTCAATATTCTAATTTGATTTTTTTGATATGGTTTAAGCATTTTTTGCATATATGTTGTATGATATTGTGACCTATCAGCCGCGCTTTTCCATTTTCCTTTCTCTACATTATAGCAGGGAACTATATTCAGTCTTATTTGCTCTTTTTTTTTATCAATTTTTACTACTCCTTCTACATAGGGGTGTTCAGAATAACGTGTAATGGGGGCGTAGTTTTTTAATACTTTAAATCCTACATCTAGCGCTATCCGCTCAAAATCAACTTCATTTACATTTGTATCAATTAAAATGAAAATGTCTATATCCATATCTTTTTTTAAATTTGTGTCTTTAGCAAAAGAACCACCAGTTTGTACATCTATAATTTGAGGAATTTTGTAGTTTTTAATTTCATCGATTATTTTTTTTTCTATTAATTTTACTTTTTTAGAATCCTTCGTCGAAGGTTGAATAAATTTTAAGACCGTAGAAGTTATGTTATCAATTACATCGTCATTTAATTCGTAATTGTTTATTCTATTATTATTATTATTATTTTTTTTACTCATTTCTATTACTATTCATTTTGGATATATTGTTAAAATGTCGGAATAAATAGGTCCAGTCGAAAATAACTCGCTTTTTTTGAATTGAATATTATCTATTAGATCCGAGAAATTTATGTTAGCATGATATATGTATTTTTTTAAATGTTGTTCCATATTTGTGTTGATATTTTTGATGCGAAAAATCGTCAAATGAGGTTTAAAATTTTTATCAGCTCTAAAACCTATTTGTTTCATTTTCGAAAGAACTAGTTCATAGAGTGAAGATAATTTTTGTTCACTTAAAATATCTACACCAATCCAAATAATTTTAGGATATTTAATTGAAGGAAATACGCCTAGTTTCCTATAACTGATTTCGAATTGTTCAAATTCTATTTCATTCAATTTATTTCTGATTAAATCGACTTGGTTATTATCAATCTCTCCCAGAAACAAGAGTGTAAAGTGAAGATTTTCGAATTTGACTGGTCTTAGAATGCTATGAAAATCAGAGAGATAGATTAATAAATCTTGTTGTATCGAATATATTTTCTCTTTATTGTTACAATCTACTGCAATGAAAGTTCTCATTTAGAAATCGTTATCTAAAAAACATATTCTCAGATATTTAAAATACTCTCATTACAATGTATAACAGAATGAATTTAGCAGATTTAATACATTATCTGAATTTTAAAAATCAATATATTTACAGAAATATTTTCAATAGCTGTTAAAAAATCTCAAAAGATAACTTATTTTAGACACAAGTCAAAAATTAAGGTATCTTTATAGTGTTAAATTAGTGAATAA
Organism: Nitrososphaeraceae archaeon; assembly: GCA_035253345.1. Lineage (GTDB taxonomy): Archaea > Thermoproteota > Nitrososphaeria > Nitrososphaerales > Nitrososphaeraceae > TH1177. The sequence continues at coordinate 2,783 of DATFCH010000542.1, read as the reverse complement.
ATTTAGTTCCAATTATCAGAATAGGTTCGAATTATAACCAATTGTAAATACTTTATCTAACTATTCAAACAATTTCAATTTACCAATATTAGCATCTATGTTTTTGAATAGTAAAACAACTACATTATTTAGATAGGAATATCTGATTAATCTATGACTAAATTTACATTTAAATAATTGAGTCCTTCTTTTTGATTATCATGTGGAAAGTAATGATGCCGAAAAAAATAGTTTTCGGAGAAAATGCTGCTAAGGAATTTGAATATCCAAAAAATTCTTTAATTATTACAACAACAACTCCCGAGATATATAACAAATGGATTGAATATATGGGAATCAAAAATTATGAAATTTATGATAAAGCTACTCCTGATCCTGCTATAGAAACAGTTGAACAAATACAAAAGGAATTTGAGGGAAAAAATATTTCAGCTTATATAGGACTAGGAGGAGGAAGCTCAATGGACTTGTGTAAGTATCTAAGCAAACTTACTCAAATACCTAAAATACTTATTCCGACTACGTTTGGAACCGGAGCAGAAATGACGACTTATGCAGTAATAAGTTTTGAGCATAAGAAAAAACTATTACAGGATGAAGCTTTTCTCGCTGATGCAGCAATTGTTGATCCATATTTTCTACCGGGGACACCGTTTAATATAATGCGAAATTCTGCATGCGATGCAGCTGCACAAGCATCAGAAGGCTATGATAGTAAAATTGGAAATCCTTTTACTAGATTCTTTTGTAAAGAAGCATTTGATATCTTAGAGGACGCGATAATAAATGATAAACAAGAGTTGCTTCCATATGGTGCAATGCTGTCTGGAATTGGATTTGGAAACTCTTCTACTACTTTAGGACATGCTCTCTCTTATGTATTTTCTAACGAAGGGGTTCCCCATGGATACTCGTTATCATCCTGTACAACCGTTGCACATAAATTTAATGATTCTATCTTTTATGAAAGATTTAAGCGAATTTGTCAAAAATTAAAATTTGAACCACTCAAATTGAAACAACCGTTGGATGAAGCTGCAGATGTAATAATGCCAGATAGGGGACATCTAGATAACAATCCGAAGCCAGTAAGCAAGGACGATATTATCAAGTGTTTGGAAGAAATCGTAAATAAAAATCCACTAACATAAATCAATCTCCATAAAAAATAATTTTTTTCAAATTTTTTATTTTATATTTAATAAATTTATAAAAAAATGATAGAGATAAGAAACCTTTAAATTCACAGTATTGAATATCACCATAAGATAGTATAATGACAACCATCAGCAAATCTATGACAATTAACTCTCCTGTTAGTGAAGTTTTTACATATTTTGCTAGACCTGAGCATATGGCTGATCAATTTCCAGAAAACATGGGTCTTAGTATTATTCCAATTGAGGTCAAGAATGGTTTTGGTGTAGGAACTATTTTTCGAATCAGTGGTGATTTTGATGGAAAAAGATTAGAATGGGATTGTGAAACTATAGACTATATTCCTCATCGAAAAATTGTAGCCAAAATGATTGAAGGACCCTTTAAAAAATGGCAGATTGAAGTTGAATTTGAGGAAATAGATGATAAATCTACTAAAACAGGTATTACTGTAGACTATGATATGCCAATGGGACCATTAGGAGGATTTATAGACAAAGTAAAACTAAAGAAAATTGCGGAAAGAGGAATTGAAAATGGCCTCTACAGAGTTAAAGCTTTACTTGAAGGCACTGGTTCTATTCCAGTTTATATAACACTTGATGCCTATAGACAAATTCTTAAACAAAAAGAAAAATTGAATTGCTCCGTTTCAGAAACTATTTTACAAATTATCCAAAATCAAAAAGAAAGCGCAGCTCCAACTGCTACTCCTGCCAGTTCTGTCTAAAAAACCTACAAAATTTTATTTTATTTTATTTTAAATAAAATTTTAATTTCAATTATAATGCCATTTTTTCTATTATAGTTTTTAAAACTTAAGACTCACTCGATTAACCCGAAGGGAGTTACTCAAATAACTCGGAGGAGTGACTCGATTACCCCGAAGGAATTCTTTAAATTTATTTTTTCCAATTTATAAATACAACAGGTCATATATCAAGTATGTTCAATCATAAATGTAACATTTGTCAAGAATCCTATTCAAGAAAATGGAATTTAAAGAGACACATCCATGATGTACATGGGATAGAAATTGATAATACACATAATAGCAATTCAGAGATTGAAAAATATCCTAACCATTCATATTCTAACAGTAAAATTTTGCCTAAAATGATATTGAATATAATATATATAATCAAAATTCATATTGGCGAAATAATTACTCTGGAAATTTTGATTATTCTATGTATCATTACAATGAGTATCTTCCTTCCTTTTCCTGGGATCCTCCTAATAAACAAAAAGAAAGGTTGACACAAGATGAAAAAATAAAGATTCAAAGAATATTAAGGAAATTAGCAATCCAGCTTTACAACCGTGGCTATACCCCATACTATGCAAATAAGACTGCAAAATTGTTAAACTATAGATGTAATATAGAAGCGAGCGATGAACCATTGAAAAGGTTTCTTACCTCTTGTGGATTAGGAGATCTTTGGGAGTATTAAAATGAATAGTTTTTTGAGATAAATTGCAAACTTGTATAGAATGAAAAAGAATTTATTTCTTTTTACTGCGATAGTCAAAGAGGGTTCGTAGCTCAGCCAGGTAGAGCGTCTGGCTCTTAACCAGTCATTTATGGGTTAAAATGTCGTGGGTCCGAATCCCACCGAACCCGA
>DATFCH010000541.1:0-3596 GCA_035253345.1 Nitrososphaeraceae archaeon | reverse complement strand
AATCTCTTGATAAAATTCTCTTTATTGCGTACTTTGGAAATTGGACTATTTCTTTCTTTAGCTTGAACCTTTGGGGTTTGACCTTTTACTTTGCCTGCTTTGGTAAGCGATCCGTGAGTTGGCATAATTTCAATAATAATTATGCGTCTAATATATTTATTGCATTTTTAAAGAGGCAATCTATGCCTATATTATAAACAATTTAGGCAAAGGTGTCCTAAATAGTAATAATTTAAATCTTATTCGTACTTATCATAGTTAAATAATAAATGAGTTTAACGAAGGATCAGTATGTACAGGAAATTTTTTCTTTAAAAAAGGAACAAGATGCTATTATATTAGCACATAATTATCAATTACCTGAAATTCAAGATGTAGCAGATTTTATAGGGGATTCTCTTGCCCTTTCAAGGAAAGCTGAAAAGACCAATGCTAAAACTATTATTTTTTGTGGGGTCCATTTTATGGCTGAAACAGCTTCTATTATTTGTCCAGATAAAAATGTCTTAATCCCTGATATGACTGCTGGATGCTCCCTTGCTGCGTCAATTAATCCTAATGAATTAGCAAATTGGAAGAAGGAACATCCTGATGCCATTGTTGTGAGTTATGTCAATACTTCTGCAGAAATTAAAGCATTATCAGATTATTGTTGTACATCATCTAATGCAGTAAAAGTAGTTAATAGCATATCACCAAATAATACCATTCTTTTCCTACCTGATATGTTTCTAGGTTCTTATGTTGCAGAAGTTACGAAAAGAAAGAATATGTTTATCTGGCCAGGAGAATGTCATGTACACGCTGGGATTAGTGCCGAAGATATTAATAAAATGATGAAACAATATTCAAACGCAGAATTTTTTGTTCATCCAGAATGTAGTTGCACTTCTTCAACTATGTATCATATGGCTAAGGGAGATTTGATTAATGAAGGTCATATCTTGTCAACTGAAGGTATGATGCAACAAGCAAGAAGTTCATCTAAAAGTGACTTTATTGTAGCTACTGAAACAGGAATATTGTACAGAATGCAAAAAGAAAATCCAACAAAAAATTTTATTCCTATTAGACGAGATGCAGTTTGTCAGTATATGAAAAAAATTACTATCGAAAAAGTTTATAATTCTTTGGTAAATAATGTATATCAAGTAAAAGTTCCAACATCTGTATCAGATAAAGCACGATCTGCAATAAATAGGATGTTATCAATTGGTTAATATTTTCAGCTTTTTGATTCCTATAAAGGAAAAAAATTATGATAAATGTAACATTAATAGATACATTTATTTTTTGAACAGATAGACTTTCTAAATGCAACCTAGAAATTTAGACTATAACGTACCATTCTTTCTTTTAGGAAACTATTTTAACTGATAAATCGAAGGTATTAATTACTTTTTATGAAGAAAAATATATCTATAATAGGTTGTGGGGCTATAGGGAGTGAACTTGCTCTTTCTGTAGATAAAACAATGAATGAAAATATATCTATATCCTCATTACTTGACATCAAACTCGAAAATGCAGAAGGTCTCAAGTCAAAATTATCGAATAACAATCCTTTAGTCTTTAACAATTTTTCTGATTATATAAAATCTGCAAATTTTAAAGATGTAAACTTAGTGATAGAAGCTGCTTCCCAAAATGCACTCACTAATTATTTGAATGACATTATTTTATTAAAAAAAGACTTATTAGTTATGAGCGTAGGCGCATTTGCTAATGCTGAATTCTTTTCTCAAGTAGTAAAAAATGTTGAAAAGAATGACATCAATCTTTACCTTCCCTCAGGAGCCATCGCTGGAATTGATGCTATTAAGAGTGTAAAAAGTTCAATAAGTTATCTTACCCTAACAACAACAAAGAATCCTAATTCACTTAAAGATTCCCCATTTTTTAAGAAGAATAATATCACTGTAGATGCTATAAAAAAACGCACTTTGATTTTTGAAGGATCTGCTATTGAGGCTGTAGAAAATTTTCCTGCTAACGTTAACGTCGCAGCATTATTAGGTCTCACTGGTATAGGACTTGAAAAAACAAAGGTTAACGTAATTGCAGATCCATCTCTTCGTATTAATAAACATGAAATAAAGGTCATAGGTAAATTTGGGGAACTTATAATACGAGTAAAAAACATTCCCAGTTCTACAAATCCTAAAACAAGTTATTTGGCAATATTATCAATAATTGAATCTCTTCGCTCGATTACCACAAAAGGAATAAAATACGGAACATAAAATTCTATTAGTCTAGAGAAGAAACTATTTTATTTAATATATTATTTGTCTATATATCAAAAATAAAAAATTAAGGAATATGATAAATAACCTAATAGCAATAATTGTAATTTCTTTTATAATTGTGGGTTCATTATGGGGTATAGGTAATATATTGAATCCTCGAGAAAACACGAAGATAAATTCTGAAGGTATTGTGTTAATTGCTGAAAATAATTTGTTTAATACAACAAATCCTACACTTTACATACACAGTAACCTTCCCCAAAAAATTACTCTTTCTAATAAAGATTTTGTTAGGCATGATTTCATTATCGATGAATTAAATGTCAATACAGGATATCTCTTCTCAAACCAAGACTTCACTACAGCAATAGCATCGAGAGAGGCTGGAAATTACGAATATTATTGTTCATTGCATCCATCTACCATGAGGGGTAAAGTAATCATTTCTTAAACTATTACATTTCTTTTATTAAGAATCATTTATTCTGCCTTAGAAAAAGTTAATTCTAAGGAATTATTATAAATACTCATAATGTTTAGTCCTGATTCAGGAAAAAGTAACAATAATAAGAAAAAGTTTCAAAAAATTAACCTAGGTATAAGACAGACAGTGCTTGAGAGGGCACGTTATAGATGTCAAGGTTGTTCTGTAAAATTTAATACACAAGATACTCCCTTTTTCTCACATATTAATGGTTCTCTTAAAGATAATCGCCCTGCTAATCTAAAGGCACTTTGTAAAGAATGTTACTCAAAGACCGGTGAACATAAAATAAAAGACAACATGGTAGGAAAGATTAGATCCCTCATCCGACGCGTAATCTAAATACTTTTATCCATACAGGATATCTACACAAATTTGAAATTATTTACATATTTGATTTAAGGAAAGATTCTTTATGTTCTTCGGAACAAAAGTGTTCAATTTTTACAACTCCACGATTAGAATCTCCTTCAATATGCGGCCATCCAATGTCAAAGAATTTTTCTCCACAGTAAGCACAAATCTTATAATCCAATTATATCACCTTTCCAAACGGAGTTTTTTCATTTTTAATAATTAATATATGTAGAGATACTTATTATTTAATCATGCCTATAATACTTCAATTAATTTGTGATCAATGTAAGAAGGTTATTTTAGAAAAAAGTGGCGAAGATAATCTTAATCTTGAAAGATTTCCTATTACAAAGGAAGAAACAGAATTCTTAAATAAAACACATCGTGGACACGAGTGTCATATAGAAGCTATAGAGAAAACAGAATAAAATTTTTAGAATCTAGATTATTTTATTGTATATTTAAAATGAATTTAATAGTATTGGATTATTATCTAAATTTTTTAG
>DATFCH010000540.1:0-4650 GCA_035253345.1 Nitrososphaeraceae archaeon | reverse complement strand
CATACTCCACTTCTATCTACTTGTGATTGAAATGAGTTTACTACTTGTTTTTGTGCCTCAATAACATCGGAAGCTATATCTTTTACGGTTTGTATATTTTTTTCTTGATATTCAGCAATACGTTGTGTATATTTGGGAATTCCTCTTGTAGCTTCATCTGCACTTCTTTTTATATTGTTTAAAGTATTATCAAGAGTCTTGTTTATTGCATCTTGTTGTTGATTCAAGGTGTTACTGAAATCTCGATTCGTTCTTTCATTAATTCTATCTTCTTTTGTTGACATATCAACAAATACATCTCAATGTATATAAGATAAGGTAAAGATATCAGTGCATAATCAGGTTTTATATATACAATCATCTTAATATTATAATGTACAACTCCTAAAACATTTGTGATTCTATATAAACTGTATTTATCAGCTTTTTTCATTATCATCTATCATTTTTAACCAATCAGTATAGAACACATAAATCTGAGATCATCATAATCAGGTCTATATGCAATGCTATTACCTTATCAGATAAAGAAGCTAAAGAAAAAATTATAAAAAAGACTGTAAATATCTCAATAATGTCGTCATTTGAGCCTTTACGAGAGATTGTAAAAAAATTGGCAGACACATTTAACAATCCACAGAAAAGGGAATCATCTTATTTTGATTTTTATGAAGACTCCTTGATAATTCATGGTTTCCTTCCAAATCTTCCAGAGAACAAAGAGGGTTTTAAAAAGTTCATTAATCTCTTATGGAGAGCATTTCCTGATATAAAAATTATCTTTGATGATATCATTATCGAAAAAAATAAGGTTGCATGTAGATACAATCTAACTGGTACACACAAAGGTGAATTTATGGATCTTAAGCCAACCAATAAACAATTCACAGTCAATGGTATGACAGTATTTTCTTTTCATGATACAAAATGCATAGAGCGTTGGAATCTAGTAGATATGATTTCATTGAGGGAACAGTTAAGTACACAATCGTAAACATATTTGTCATCCAAATTAAATTTGGAGATCAATTTTTTCTCACGAATTTTGTCCCTCTAAACAGCAATAATATCTTATATTCAATTTAGTTATATTATTGTAACGTGGGGGTTATAAATTCAAATTAAGTTCTTAATAATAAGAGCTAATTGTATATTAGTAATTTCTCAACAACAATGGACTCATTTCAGAACCGATATCAGTATTTAACCATTTAGACATGGAATACTCAAATATTAAGAGATAGTATTTTTTAATTTTTGTCCTAATAGTATTTCAGAATAAGCAAAATCCTTTTTTATTATAGCTTCAGTATACTTCGAAAATATCGATTTATCAATACATGAACCTTGCATTGGATATATCATATTTGGAGATAACTCTTCAAGTCTTTTAGTTGTATCTCTAACAGGTTTCTCACTAGCAAAGATTCCAGCTCCTCTGTAAAGATTGATCATTGATTCTGAGTAGTCATCAGAGATAACCAATTTATTGTTTCCTGGTTGGATAAATAAATCAGAAGTAAATAACGACTTTGTATTTTCTTCAAATATCATCATGCTGTCCCAATGATGGACATGCGGTGTCATTATAAATTTGAATTGTCTCTTGCCAGTCTTTACAATATCATTATCTCAAACTGATATATGGTCTACAGGAATATTATACCATCCCATCAGATTCAGCTTTGAGCTTAAATCACTGCATACGAGTTTTGCATCTGCAGATTCTAAAAATGTCATTCCTCCCCATTCATCACTTTCAAAATGTAAAAATGATACATATGTCAATTTTTGCAAAGGTATGACTTCTTTTATTTTTTCTTCTATTTTTTTATACATGCCTATAGGACCAGTATGAATTAACATAGGCTTTTCATCGTTGATTAAAAATTGATTAAATGTTATTCCAAAGATATTTACAAATCCTGATATTCTATAAATTCCATCAGTATTTTCCTTCATCAAAAGAATGCTTGGAGAATATGTTACTGCTATCAGATTTGAGAACATGGTAAAAGAGCTGATACTGAAAGCATCGTTGTATAACTGGTTTCAAAGTATAGCCATTAGATAATTATCAACTATTATGGGAAGATATATTAATGAATATAAGTTATGCAACAAAGTACTTATAATATAAATATTAAAATAAGCTTCTAAAGATAAAAGCTAAATACTTGTTTGTATTCTATAAATGAGAAACTTATTTTATACTATTATTGGTATTATTTTATAGTCGTATGATTTTCTATGCATTTTTCTCTTGATAAAATGCAATATATGTAAGACTAACCAAGAAATAACAAATGCAAGAATATTCTTAATTTTTACCCTAATCTATAGGAAGGATAAATCCAAATTCTGCACCTTTTCTATTATCCTCCTCGCCATCATCATCATTATTCTTTCCCCAAATCTTTCCATCATGCGCTTCAATAATTTTTTTAGATATAAACAAGCCTAATCCGGTACCGTTATCTGATTTCGTAGTAAACTTTGTAAAAAGTCTAGATAATATTTCTTTATCTATACCAATTCCTGTATCCTTTATAATAACTGTAATACTATCATTATCTTTTTTATCTGCAGTAATAGTAACACTACCTTTTACTTTTCTTTTTGTAAACTCGATAGCATTACGCAATAGGTTATCAATAACCTGTGTTAATCTTCCTATATCTGCTTTGATAAACAGATTTTTTTCTTTAATAATAAAATTTAAAGTTATGGCATTGCCGATTACGTCTATATTAGTTTTATATTGTGAAACGAGACTTGAAATTACATTTTCAAGATTAAAATATTCCTTTTGTATTTGTAAGGATTGACTCTCTATTCTTGAAATATCCAAAATATCATCGGTTAGTCGCTTTAGCCTTTTTGAATTTCTTATAATTATTTCTAGCATTTCTTGTTTTTCTTTATCCTCTTTACTCTGAGAATAAATTATGTCAGCAATTGCAATTATAGGTTGTATAGGTGTTCTAAATTCATGAGCTGCTATATTTATGAAGTCTTTTTGCATTTTTTCATGTACCTTTAATTGGTTATATAATTCTGTTTGTTTCCATAAACTTTGAAACATTGAAGCATAAGATAATACTGTTGATTTGCTATTAGAATAAGTTACTAATCCCATTGCTTCGTAAGATGTATCTTTAGTATCATCTTTTAATTCTATAGCTAATGAATATTTTCTATCAACTATTAAAAGTGAAATTGTTGTTTGTAATTGAGTTTCAATAAATCTAATCTCTATTCTATTGAAATTTTGTGGTTTATAATTTTTTTCTCTTGGCATAACTACAATCTTTTCATTTTCATCTTCTACTTTTTCCTTTATTTCTGGATTTTCAAGTTCTTCCTTTAATTTACATAATTTATCATCAATTGGCGTCATAATTTTGATATTTATAACTTTCTTAGATGCAATTTCAATTAATAGTTTTATAGTTCCTGCTTTTTCTTGACGATGAAATGCATTAGCAGTAGAAAATATTATCAATATTTCGTCCTGAGCAGATTTTATAAGCTCAAAGGCAAGCTTCTGAACTTCAACAGGGTTTCTAATAATTTTTATATCTTCTGCTTCTATACCTTGTTCTAACTCCACTACTCTATTTGTTGCATCAATACCATTATTCCATAAATCTCCAAAAATAGAATTAAAATGTTCAACATATAGAGGTTCATTACTCGTTAAAAGACTTTGAACCATTCTACCATATTCCATCTTTTCTATCGTTGCATTAAGCTCACTATCACCCAATGCAAAACTCATTGGTGGTAGATATTTAACATGACGAATTTGTATTCCCATATCTAGAAATATTTTAACTAACGCTAGATTTTGTTTTTCTATATTACAAATCCATTTTATACCTTTACTTTCTCCTTTTTTATATTTATCAAGAAATCTTTTATAATGATTCAAAAAATTATTGTATATTAATTGCATTCCTCCATATGATGAAACGATTAACAATTGGGAAGATGTTTCAACCAAATGAATAATTCTATCTATAATTTCATCTGGATTTTCTAAAATTTTAGCTTCATAATTTATTTTTATATTTTCTTTTTTTTCTTCTAGTATCCTTTGTTTATCAACATTTTTAACTTTAACAATAGAAATACTATGTTCAATTTCTTTTATTTTCACTTCAGCAGGAATTGCTTTATCCCAAAGTATATCATAAAAGTATAATTTATCTTCTATAAAAGATTTAATATTACTATAGATGATTTTTTTATCTCTTTTTTCATTTAAACTAGAAGAGTCAAGAAGAAAAATACATTCTAAGTCACTTAAAATAAAACTACTTTTTATTCCATCTAAATGTCTAAGCCCATCAACTATTTTTACAAGTTCTTTGCAATATTGAATATTATCTTTAGTAATTTCCATAAGATATCTTAAAATTATTCCCCTGGTTTTTGCTTCAATAATTGATTTTACTATTAATTCAAACTCTAAATATGGGGCGAGATTGTAATAGCTTATACAATTATCAATTTTTATTTTTGCATTAAGAAATAATTGTGAGTATAATTTACTTATATTTTGAAATCCATCTACTACATCTATTCTTGGAACATCTGAAGGTGACGTTGTATTTGATTCCAAAGATAAATAATTATATTAATTTA
>DATFCH010000539.1:0-3324 GCA_035253345.1 Nitrososphaeraceae archaeon | reverse complement strand
TTAATATATCAAATGAAACAATATTGTGGTCAAGTTTCTCTTGTCTAAACCTTAAATTAAAAATATAGTAATTATACTGATATATAATATACAAATTCTGTCTTCTCAAAAATGATTGTATTTATAGTAGAAGGCAAGTTAAGATGCGAAATTGAATCTTAAATGATATATCTTTGTCCAATTATTGAATTTAATAATGAGAGGACGTAAAGTAATGGACCTGAATTTTCCACCTGGTCCATCCTCGATATTTCCAACAAATATATTGAACAAATTCTTAAAAGATCCCCTTAATACATTAACCGAAATTGCAAACAAGTATGGAGAGATTTCCTATTTTAAAATGGGAGTACAACATGTTTATTTAATAAATAATCCTGATGATATTGAAAGAATTTTAATTTATGATCATGGTAACTTTAAAAAAGGACCACGTCTCCAAACTGCAAAGCGTGTTCTTGGGGAAGGATTAGTAACGAGTGAAGGAGAAACTCATAGAAATCAGAGAAAGATCATCCAACCAGTTTTTCTACCAAAAATGATTGCGTCTTATGATGAGATTATGAGTCAGTTTGCTTATAATATGTGTACTAATTGGAGGGATGGAAGTATTGTAGACATTCATGACGAAATGATGAGAGTTACACTCAGTATAATATGCAAATCTGTTATGAGTTACGATATTGAATCTCTAGAAGCAGACAAGATTTCAAAATCACTTGAAATCTCTAAGAATTATATGAAAAGATTACAGCATCCTCTAGGACAAGTTTTGGATCATATTCCAATTCTTCCTAAAGTAGCACAAAGTCGCAGTGCAATTAAAGTGCTGGATTCTATCGTTTACAAGATAATTTCTGAAAGAAAAAGTATGGTACTACAATCAAATTATTCTGATAATAATGTAACAAAATACAAAGAAAAGCAAAATCAAAATTCTGTCTATAAGGAAAAAGACATGAAATCTCTATCCCAGGATCTTTTAACGAGGTTAATGTATAATACAACTCTCAATACAAAACAAGACCAAGATAAGACAACAAATAACACAGGTTTGTCAGATATCCAACTACGCGATCAGATTATTACTTTTCTAATTGCAGGCCATGAAACAACTGCTAATGCTTTAACATGGACATTTTATTTGCTTACACAAAATTCCCATGTAGAAGAAAATCTCTTTCAAGAAATAAAAACAGTACTTAAAGACAAAAAAATACCTTCTTTCAGAGATATTCCTAAACTCAAATACACAGAAAAGGTCTTTAGAGAATCTATGAGAATGTATCCTCCAGTATGGACTATGGGAAGATTTGTGGAAAATCCTTATTCAATAGGAAAGTATACCATTCCTAAAGGATCTACTATACTGATGAGTCAATATGTAATGCATCATAATTCAAAATACTATGATGAGCCTCATATTTATAACCCAGATAGATGGACAGAAGAATTCAAACAAAATTTGCCCAGATTTGCATATTTTCCGTTTGGTGGTGGAATTAGAGGTTGTATAGGAGAGTCATTTGCATGGCAGGAAGGAATTTTGTTACTATCTACGGTAATGAAGTATTGGAAAATGCAATTAGTTCCAAATCAAAAAATCAAATTAAATCCGGGAATTACACTCAATCCAAAAAAAGGAATAAAGATAAAAGTAATACAAAGATAGCAAAATCCAAAAATATTAGAGTGTATATAAATATAAAAAATATAATAGGCTGGGAGTATAACAAGACACATTATTTTTAAAAACTTGTAAATTATTTATTGTAAAAATTAATATAATTGCGGACAAAAAACTGTTAAAGTAAAATGAAAATTTACCTACTTTAAAAAAGATGAAATATCTAGTAGTTATGCATTATTAGTTTTTCTTTATTCTTTGCATAACTCCCACTAGTATTATAGCAGATGCGCCTAATCCTGTCGCAATATAACTCAATATACTAGTTCTCTCCAACTCTGACATTATTGAATCATTCTCTTCGCTCAATTCCTTCATTACTTCTTTGGTCGCATTAATTTCCTGAGTTGTTTGATCTATTCGAGTGGATAAATCCTTCATCAACGGAGTTATTTGCTTTGCAATATTTTCCATATTTTCACCTGTACCTTCAGTCACAGTAGGAAATGTTAATTTTTTTGAATCTTCTATATCTTCAATTTGAATATCATTACTTATGTTCTGAGTTCCTATCATCCCTTTTAGATTAATAGTATAACTACCTAATTGCGATGGGATTATGGTTGCCAAATACTGGCCTGGACCTTCTTCAGAAGGAATAAAATTTAGATTTTTACTTAGACCTCCGTAGTTGACACTTATGGTAAGATCCTTCATAGCATTTCTTACAGGATTGTCATTTTCAAAAACTGAGATAACTATACTGTTTAAATTATTCAATAAAGGAGGTTCTATATTCCATCCTGCTTCTATTGTATAATTTCCAACTTGGATTTCTGTATGTCCGTAGATGTATTTTATATTAAATACAAACGAAAAAAATAAAATGATTAATAATATAATAGATGGTATAACAGCTAATATCTTTTCCATAGGTGCGAATAGTTAGGATGATAATTTTAATGTAACAGAACACAAAAACCTAAAAAATTGTGTTATCGATACTATCTTAATTGTAATCAAATTCAGCATATACTGTTTTGAGAGGCAGGAATTGAATTCAATCAATCCCTAATTTTTCTACAAGAACCGTTAGAGCCAAGTTTATAAGATGTTAGTTCAACTCCACATGCAGAATGAGTTATAGTATTTTATTATAAAATTTTATCAAATGTAGAATTGTGTAAAGTAAATGAATAATCTATATGTTCTTGATTTTTTTTTCTTTTTTAACTCCAAATATTATTTTGTAGATATCTCCTTTCATTGATATGGATAGATGATAAAAAATATCAAGTAAATAATAATCTTATTTTCCTAGTATAGGGCAATTTTAAAAAGATTCTCAAAAAGTAATTAAAAAATTCTATTCCTTTAACAAAAATTAAAACGCATGTAAATCATGTAATATATTTTTTTAAAACTATGCACATAAACGGATAAAATTAAATTAAGTGTATCCTAATTTCAATAAGAATTGGGGGATTTGTTGGTTATCTCTTTAAGTTCAAATCAAAATTTTGAATAGCCTTGTTTTTAGATATCAAAAAAAAACTTAAGAATTTGCCTATTTTTTTGCATTGTTAATTTTGTTGATCAATTATATCTTTTACTGAATTTATTATTTATTAGAATTAAGGAAGAGGCTCATTTTTCTACCAATTGATTATGTATATAAATTTTTTGAATCTTAAAAG
>DATFCH010000538.1:0-3936 GCA_035253345.1 Nitrososphaeraceae archaeon | reverse complement strand
TATGATTGATGAAATGTCATTGGCCATTTTTTATCAATTGGTTTTAATCTAAAAATTTATAGATTTAGTATTGGAAAAGAATGATTGTAATTTCATTATATAATGGTAGAATTATAACTAGTTATTATAACATACATAAAGAAACTTGCGAATTTATTACCAAATAAACTTCATTGATATTTCTCTTCGAATCATTTATTTATCTAAAAACCTAGAAAGTAACAATGAAACATTTAAAAGTTATATCATTGACAATAGCCTTAATTTTTTCAGTAACTATTAGCTTCCTTTTAGAAAATAATCATGTATATGGAATAAAATATTGGTGTAATGAAAATGTATTGGTATGCACTGGTGATGAGACTGACGATGAAATTACTGGAAATGACAATAACAATATAATTTATGGCTGGACAGGAAATGACTATTTACGTGGAATGGCAGGTGATGATATTATTTTCGGGGCTGATGGTGCAGATACAATTATTGGGGATACATCAAGTGATGTTTTAAATAATAATGATCATGGAAAAGATGTAGCAATTGGTGGTCCAGGAGATGATGTAATAATGGGCTATAACGGAAGTGATGAACTCTATGGAGGAACAGGCGATGACTGGATTAGAGATTTTGGTCCAAGAAATTCTGATGAGTTGAACAAATTCTTTGGTGAAGATGGAAATGATCTTCTTGTTGGAAGCCGGAGTACCGATATATTTAATTGTGGAGAAGGAATGGATGTAGTGTTGAATTTCAATTCAACTCAAGGAGATAAATCTGAACCAAATTGTGAAATATTGATTAAAGAAAAGTTCAATGAGAGTCAAAATAACCAAGAGTATCTTTCATTTGCACCAATAGCCAATGGTACATTAGATCTTGGAAAATAATAGCTCTTATAAAGAATTTTACCAGTTCGTAAACTACATACCAACAAAATATTATTTTTACCATATTTAGCAAATAGCCCTACATCTTTTATGATATATTTGCATTTGTTACTGCACGATTATCAAGCTAGTAATTTGTATCAGTTTATCAACAACTTTCATTGATATACATAAGAATCTATTGTTAATCAAATGAATTTTTAAACCAAGTTGTTATTAAACTATTTTCATTAAAAAATTTATTATAACATAATTAATAATACGTGGATATATTTTCTATATCGGAAGGTATTATAAATTTACAAAATATTTTGATCTTTTTAAATAGTTTGTTAGATAGACTATTATGGTAAACTATGTCTAATGAAAATGAAAATCTAGCAACAAATACTGTAGCAGAAAAAGAGGAAGAAGAATATGAAGAAGAATTTGAAATTGAAATCCGAACACAGAAAGGATCATCAATTAAGGTAGAATCAACTTCTTATAGCAAACTAGATGATCTATTAGATAAAGCATTTAATATCTACAAACGATTAGAAAAACAAGAATCTGGAGAAGCAAACGAAAAATCACAATATCAATAAAATCAGTAACATATATTTATTTTAATTCATTTAATATTGTATGTAAATAGCCTTCAAACTTATTATTTAGTATTAAAATTATTACTAAAGCACTTTCTTGATTTTAGCGTTTGCGACAAAATTATACTAATCTATTAAATAGTTTCGAGTAACCTATTTTACAATGAAGAAAACTACTACTAGCAATAAAACACTTTTATCTATTACTGTAGTATCTTTGTCTCTAATAATTGCAGTGATATTTATAACATCCTTATCATCTACAACAACTTCTGTATTTGCAGCACAACAAAAATTTACTGCAAAATTATCTGGTGACCAACAAGTTCCACCGATACAAACAAGTGCATCAGGTATTGCATGGTTCAAACCAATGCAAGATAGCATATGGTTTAAGGTTAATGTTACTGATATCCAAGGAGTTACTATGGCCCATATACATAGCGGAAAGCAAGGTGAGAATGGACCTCCAGCTGTTCCATTATACAAGTCTGAAACACCTTCTGGACAAATGTCTGGTGTATTAGTTAAGGGAAATATTACTGCAGATACATTTCAAGGACCTATGGCTGGTAAACAAATATCAGATTTGATAACAGCTATGCAAAATGGCGAAACCTATGTAAATATACATACACAACAAAATCCCGATGGAGAAATTCGTGGACAAATAATGATGTCAAATTCTACTACAATGATGAAATAGCTAACATTCTACATACATCCATATTTTTTATTTTTATATTCATTATAATTAAGCTTGATTTGATTCTACTAATTTTATGTTAAATAAGTAAAATAAAATAAATATATTAATTGTAATAGTACATATTCTAATCAAAAAAAGGTATGACTACTCTATAATAAAAAATTCAGATGCCTTAACTCCCGGGAATATTTAAACAATATTATTTTAAATCACGTATATTCTTATAGCCTTTTTTGGACTCAACATCCGCTCCCTCTTTTAATTTTATTTTTTCGTTAGATGCATTGCTTTTATTTTTTCCATATATTGTATTATATTTATTCATATCTAAATCATATTGAGATGATTCTGGTTCCTGGTCATAATAGTATCTTTGTTTTAATTCCTCTTTTTTTATATCTAGCCATATAGATTTACCATCATAGTAATCTGCTACAAATTTAGGTATCCAAAACCTTTTCTTTTTCACTAAACCTTCTTCTATCATTACGTGATTTTGAGATATTTTTTCTATCTTTCCTAAATTTTCACCATCAACTGATTTAACTTTTTTACCCTCAATTTCGCCCCATAAAATTGAAGGACCAGACATATTATTTTCATTATCCATATTATAAATGATTATGCAACATGAAATATAAAGAATATATTTTATTTGTTTCCATTAATTTTGCCTAATATCAACTAATAAATGATATGTTGCATATTTTACTTTTGAGTAAAATTGACAGATAATTTTTCATGGGATAGTGTAATAGATAAAAAAGTTAAATCATCAGATAAGGAAGAAATGGGAAAAATAAAAAGTTTAGGTGAACATTTTATAGAAATAGAAGATGGAATAATTAGTAAAAAGCATTATTTCGTTCCAAAAAAATATTTTCAGAATTATGATGATGACACAGTATATTCTTCATTAACTAATGATGAGATAAAGGAAAAATATCAAAGAGATTCACCTCCACTAGAATCTGAATTAGAAGAGGCTGAGAAAGGAAAGGACCATGAGCTAATTCCACTAATGGCTAAAGAACCAGGATTAGAAATTAAAACAGAATCAATGGATGAAGAGTTGACAGTACCATGGGAAGAAGTAATTCACAAACATGTAAGGACTACTGATAATGTCGATTTCGGCGATGTTGATAGGGTGGGAAATCAATTCATAGTAGTAAGACAAGGAGTTGCTAATGTTCATTTATACTATATTCCTAAGAAATATATCATAAAATATGATGGCAGTACAATATGGTTAAATCTTTCTTCAACGCTGGCAGCTTCAAAATTTGAGAGAGAGAATGAACCAACGGAAGAAGAGATGAATAGTATTCTAAGTCAGTAGAAAGCTGCTAGTCTCGTTATTATTATCTCTTATTTTTTCTTTGTTCAAAATTAAAAGGTATTAATAGCAACAGCTTTCTTTATTGGTATTCTATAAAAATTTATAACGTTATTTTATTTTATTATAATAATTGACTAGAGTTTGGTAATCTGATTGGTGAAAATATACTAATCACCTTTAAGGAAAAAGTTTGATTGACTTTCCTTAACAGTCTCTTTTGTGAGGGCAATAATATTCTTATTTAGTAAAATTAATTATAAATTATTTTATTAACAGCAATTATAATTCTAATCACTAGCAAACAGAAAAATTTTATACATCTGAAAATGACAAATTCATTATAATTTATTAGAGAACTTTTTATAAATATAGATACGGGTTAAAGAATATCTTGTTAAATAAGATAAA
>DATFCH010000537.1:0-2839 GCA_035253345.1 Nitrososphaeraceae archaeon | reverse complement strand
AAATTATTTAATAATATAAAATATTAAATACCAATATTAACAAAATAGTTATTTAATAAAAAGATTAATGATATGCACAAATAGATCCTTCCATATATATAGGCATGTTAGGATATTCTGCTGAGGCTTTCAAACTTTTGCGTTCTAAAATAGGCAGAAGAATAATAGTATTAGTTTTCATTCAAATTTTTTTTATCGTTATTAGTTTAGTTATACTATCTTATTGTCAATCTCAAATGATTTACATTGGAAATTCAATAAATATAGCGGATAACAATCGATTTCTTACTTCGAATCTTATGTTAAGTGCGGCAGAATATTTTATGGAAAATAGAAGTGATATTTCCAAAATTAATAACGCAATTGACCAACTTGATTCAAACATATTGATGTTAAAACATGGTGGAATGATATCTGATCTTGAGCTCAAGCCATTGCCATACGAATACTCTAATGAGTGGAATATCTTATACAAGAATTGGATTAAATTAAAATCAACATTATCAAATAATATTTTAAAACAAAATCAAATAACTAATTTTTTTGAAGCAGGAAAATTATCTTCTAATTCCCTCTCCTCATCATCATTAGCATTACCATCATCATCATCATCATCAACAACAATAGCAATTCCGCCTACACCAATAGCGGCAAATAATAATATAAAAACAACACTAGAAACAGGAGCATTATCTTTAGTAAATTCATCAAATGTATTGGTTGCAAAATTAGGAGAATTTGATAAAAATAGTTCGCAATATTCTATGTTTCTACAAAGTCTTTTTGCAGTAATAAATATTGGAGTTACTACTGCTTTTATATTTTACATTATAAAGAAAATTTTAAAACCAATACTTGCTTTAACTTCTGCAACATCTGAAGTCAAAAGTGGAAATCTTAACGTAGCTATAAAAATCAACGGTAATAATGATGAACTTTCATT
This sequence comes from Nitrososphaeraceae archaeon, assembly GCA_035253345.1. Lineage (GTDB taxonomy): Archaea > Thermoproteota > Nitrososphaeria > Nitrososphaerales > Nitrososphaeraceae > TH1177. The sequence goes on along the minus strand of DATFCH010000537.1, from coordinate 1,896 downwards.
TCTGAGTGAATCTTTCAATTCCATGTTAACTGCGATAAAAAACTACATTAAAAAACAGTATCAACTTGAAAAAGAACTTCAAAAAGCTAATGAAGAATTAAAATATAGAGATCAATTAAAAGATGAATTCATAAATATAGCAGCACATGAATTGAAAACTCCTTTACAACCAATAGTTGGACTTTGTGAATTACTTCGTGACATGTAAACTACAATGGAAAAAGATCAAGAAATCCTTGATATTATTATTAGAAATTCAAAAAGACTAATGAAACTTGCGGAAAATATACTAAATGTTGCAAGAATTGAAAGCGGCTCTTTCATTTTAAAGAAAGAAATATTTGATATTGGTGAAATGATAGTAGATACAATCAAAGATTTTGAACAAAAAATTCTAGAAAGTAAAAAAAACTTAAAAATATCTTATTTATTACGTAATGATAATAATAACAAAATAATTGTAGATGCCGATAAAAATAGACTTAATCAAGTTATTTGTAACTTGTTAAATAATGCTCTCAATTTTACAAAGGAAGGTAACATTACCGTTATCGTTGAAAGAAAAAAGGAGAATAATAATCGTAGTAAGGAAGTTACTGTTAGCATAAAAGATACAGGAACTGGTATTGATCCAGAAATATTACCATTACTTTTTAAAAAATTTGCTACTAAATCTCTCACGGCAGGAGGTACAGGATTGGGATTATTTATTTCTAAAAATATAATTGAATTGCATGACGGAAGAATATGGGCTAACAATAATAATGATATTGGTAGTGACAAAGATGAAGGATCAACATTTACATTTAGTCTCCCGCTTATGTAATAATATAAACATTTTCAAAATTTTATTTTAAATTTACTTCAGAACTCCCGACTGTCTAAATAAAGATGCATTGAAAATCCAAATTAAGCATAAAATATTTGACCAGTTAATAGGTTTTTCTCATCTACTAGTATAGTCATCTTTTGATTATCAGACAGAATTGAAAAATGAGTATATAGAGAAGGTTAGAGATGTCAGAAAAGAATTTGGGAGTAGACGGTGTAGAAGCCTATAAGAAATTGATAATTATCAAATAAGAACAATAAACTAACAAGTTACATCTAATCAAGCAAATTTGAAGTGGTATTAACACTGAAACTTGATTCATTCAACTCCCGAAGATAGAGTTTCCATAATTGTATAAAAACTTGGATACTAGGAGTGGGTTCAAATTCCATTCCATCAATTAATTTTGTAATCTTTATGAATAATCATAATATAAACCCCGAACTACTGCTTCGAGGTAGTTATCCCAACTCGAATTAAGTATCTTTTTGGTGTTGATCTAAAGTTATATTCATAATTTTAATAACAAAAATCTAAAATATTGAAGTATTATTGGATGCATCAAATGACTTTCATTTATTATTTATTGTTACTTCCACCTATGATCTCTTGTAAACCTTCTTTTAATTTCTCTTTTGCTACATCACCAATTTTGTCCATTATATTGCTTCCACTGTCTGTATTATTTTTACCTTGTTCTGCATTAGTTTGATTATCTGTTTGGGCAAAGGCTGACCCTGTCAATCCTCCAACTGTTATACCAATTCCAAGAAGCATTATGATCATAGCATTGAAAAATATTGTTGTTTTCATTATGAGGTGATAATAAATATATTATTTAAGAATTTTGATAGAGATGTTATTATAAAAGTACATTATTTTGATTCTGCATATCAAAATATTTTAATTTATATAATAGTATATAAGATTAACAAATTTTGGGAGAATTTGAGAATTAAAATCCTGCAAAATATTTAACAATATAAACAAACCCCCGAACTACCTCTTCGAGGTTGAAGTCACATTCCTGGCCCTCAACTTCCGGAGTGAAAGGTAAATATTAT
>DATFCH010000536.1:0-10988 GCA_035253345.1 Nitrososphaeraceae archaeon | reverse complement strand
GAAAGAAACCAATTGTAAAAATAGTACTAAACAGAATTAAATGTATACTAATCTTGTCTATCTTTTGATCAAAATAATCCATGCTTATACTAACTCCGATGCAAGCTAAGTTTAATATAATAAAAAAAAATAATGTTTTGTAATCCAATCTCATAATTATATTATGATGATCGAGAACAAAAAGGTTGTTATATCAGGGAAACTGATAGAAACTTGATTGAACTCATATGAATTTTGAACTGAATGAAACTAGAATAGATAAACCATCTTTTTGGAAACCTATCAACAGATTTCAGATAAAATACGTAAGATAATAAATTAAGAATGTCTTTCTGTTTGTAAATCTCGCATTCTAGCAATCTATACTAATATTTGTTTAATTAAACTATCTCTGCAACGTTAATATTGCGTTAGATATTATACGATTCGAAAGTCTTGCATCCATCACTTTTATTTATATATTAAAAATATTCGTCTTCTAATTTTGGAAATACATTTATTATTTTATTTCTACAATTATAACAAATAGTACTAGTCCTGTCAAATGGAGCTTCTTTTTCGTCAAAATCAGAAGTAATAAATAAATCGGCAGTATAGCATTTCTCAGACTCTTTATCACATATTTCACATACTGGCATTTAATTATTATTTATTATAATAAAGTAGAATATAACGATTAACATTATAATTTTCCGTGCTATTTTTTTCAAATTGAAAGTACATTAATTATTATTTCATTTAAATCACTATATCTGTTATTTTGATTTCATCATCGCATTTATTGACCTAATCAGTACTCTAACTCTTCCTCATGCAAGTAATCGTTACCATGCTAAATAGGAGAATAGGAAACAATACAGGTTCTATGTTATCTACCGTATATAGTGGTAGAAAAGGAAGAACAATAGTAATAGAAAACATTATTACAATAGATGGAAGATTATAGATAAAAGAATCAAGGATTGCTCTAAATGATTTTTGGTTATAGATGCAATTTATAACCAAAATTTCTTATAATAATCCTCAAATCTATATAAATATATAATAAATGTAATACCGAATATAACATTGTAAATATAAACTTAATATTTTTTGAAGATAACTTACTAATGCCAACGAATATTGTAGAAGATATTATATATTATAAATCAAGATTTACAAGTCCGTTCATGTGGCAGATCTTCTTATAATGAAATCTTAGGACTAGTCTTATTTGCAGATCTATGAATTGTTAAATCCTTCTCATCTAAAACTTTAGATAAAAAATTTTATTGGCATTTTTATCAATAGTATATACTATGAATTTATTTTAACAAGTTCATATAAGCATGTCAATTGCTTTTACTACTGCTTATTTTCCTTATAAGAAAATTTATTTTATAGTAAAAGGTATTGAATTTATTGAATATACTACATCATATGTTTGATTATAAGGAATATGCGTGATAATACCTGACCCTATAAAATCAACCGTTCCTGAAGTAACGTTTTTCAGAATAGTTGTTGGAGCAAATGTTTTTCCATCAATGATCCATGGTTTTATAGTTGTTTTATTTATTTTATCTGAAAAATTTGATATATCATGATAAGCTATAATGTCTACTGGAATAGTTGATGAAAATGTAATTATACCCTTATACAATGTATTATTTTTAGGTTCTAAAAATTGGACTACTTGATGTGACTCATGTCCTAAAGCATTATGAGGAACTGATTGTTTCATTTGAGTTTCTTGTAGCATTGGATCTTGTTGTGCAGAAATTGAAGTTATCGAAAATGACAGCAATACTCCCGTTATTAAAATTGTCAAGATCAAAAATTTACCTGCAAGAGATTTGTATATAGAGTGTTTTAGGAATACAAATTTGATAACGTTATTATCTAGTTTCATGATTTCATTTCTTTAGGTTTAGACTGATAAAAAGGTTATCATACTATTGTTGTGTTAAATGAGTGTCCCTTTCTTGAAATAATTATACTAAATTGTTTGTAAAAATTATAAGTTTAATTTGAGCATGACTAATATATGATATTCTAAACAGGTGTTATTATTTCTAAGAGTTTCACTGTTTTTATACTATAATTTATCACAATAAAAAATATTATCCACGTCGATATTGATCCTATCATAGAAGCCTTATACGGTTCAACTGATACCTGCAGTAATTGATAATGAATCAATATTTTCGATACTGAAAATATTATTTCTGATATTGAAAAAGCAGTTAACAGTCTTATAATATCATGTTTAATTAAAGAATTGTTCTTTTTATTAGTTAATTTGTCTAAATATTTATCTTTATTATCAATATAATATAATAAAGCAAATAATGGAATATATACTCCATACTCTATTGTCAATGTAACAATTGAATTTCTAAGATTATTTTGATCATATTCAGAATATAATTGAGTAAAAATTGCTCCAGAAAAAAATGCTAGTACACCAGAAATAATTAAATTCTTATTAAAGAGAATATAATTTTTATATTTACTGAAGAAATTAAAAAAAATCATATTTATCAAATATTTACATTAATTATTATATAAATGTGATTCTACATCTATTCTTTAACTTATAACTGTAGTAGTAAAATCTTTTTTAACTAAATTTAATATACAAAATATGTCTTCTTTACCTTTAAAAGCATTATTATTCATTTGGTCACAAAATATATTTCTTGTTATAGTTATTAATATCGCTATCACTATTTCAATATTGACAAATATCGAACATTATGAAATCAAAAACTATAACCCAACTTGTTGAGATTTAGAAGATAAGTATCAGTAGGACTCTATTTACATGTTGAATAGTCTAATAAAATATATAATCTAACAATTCCTTTAATCCTTTTTGGAAAATTTTATACAACACTATGATTTGTTTATAACTTTTTAAAAAAATAACGTGTTATGATAAAATATACAGAAATAACGGCTTTTACTACTAATATATAACATATGAATTAACTGAAGATTTAAGATTTCACTTAATAATTTTAGGTATAGTTACAATGAACTGTAAATTACTTACTATTATATTTTTCGCAATCAATTCTTAATAAGATAACTTGTATCGACGAAACATTTTATCTCAAACTAGTCAAATTATAAAAATTAAAAAAATTTCTTACAATTTTAGAATTTCAATATATAAATTTTTGAAATATTATTATTTGAGTATAGTATCCCTTCAAATTTATTGAAAATAATAGATCAGCATACATATATCAGTATTATTTCACGTCCTAAATGAATTGAAAATTAATAACATATGCTTTGATAGCAATACTTTCCTCTTCTGCTATTACAGCAACAACAATGCTGTCCACATGCCTAAGTGTTCTTTCGCTATTGTTATAGAGAATGATAGGATTGACGATAATGATAAGAAAATGTTTTTCTAATATGTTTTATTGAAATTTATCTACCTTTGTATAAAGTAAATTTATTCTGATTTATGAGCAATTTGACTGATTTACATATTAGTCTACAAATACACGCTATTATGACAATAATAATTGATTAACATAAATATATCAATAATAATAATCCGAATAATATGAATAGCACATTAATGCCATTTTTCTTAGTATCACTGGTAGTAGTTTTTACTACACTGACAATGCATCCTCTATCTTTAAATGCTCAAACCCAACAACCACCATCTCAAGAACCATTAGCGATAAGTCCATCATGCGGCCAAGTCATAACACAAGACGTTGTATTGACTTCTAACTTGAAATGTGAAGATAGCGATGGTCTTATATTAAATACTGGTGATATCGTGGTAGATCTTAACGGACATACAATATCAGGTCCAGATGTAGATAGTGAGACAAAGACTTCTAGTAAAGTAGGAATTATGGTACCAAACGTAAACAATGTAGTAATTCAAGATGGTACTATACAAGGGTTCCAGGCGGGTATTTTAATGACTGGTTCTCAAAATGTTGAAATCAAAGGAGTAGTTTCGAAAGGTAACCAAATAGGCTTATTTGCTTCCGGTGCCAGTATAGTTAATACACATTTATCAATTATTATGAATAATCAAATCGGTTTTGCAACACATTCTAGTCAGCAAACGACTATAGAAGATAATATATTTTTCCAAAATACAATGGCTGGAATAACATTGGTCAACGCCGATAACTCTGTAGTAACTTTGAATTCAATTACTGAATCTGGCAATGGTCTTTATGTAGATAATCAAAGTAGCGAAAATAATGTTAACTTTAACAATGTACTTTTGAACACAATCGATATAAACAATGCTAATGGATTGCCAATAAATACTAACGGTAATACATATGATCAAAACAATTGCATGACCTCAAATCCAAGCGGTATATGCGTTGGTAAATAGATAAAAAATTTCTATCTATTTTTTATTTCTAAAGTGAAAAGATAAACAATATCGTTATATTAATCCTAAATAACCTGTTTATAATAATTAAATTAAGTAATTTATTTTATATCTGATTTATAGAGCAATATACAAAACACTCAAATATTGAATTTTTGATTAATTTTGTCTATTACTATTGATATGGTATTTTATCTGCTTAAACTCGTAGATCATAAAAATTACAGACAATCATATGTGTTTAATTCTTTGTATATATAAACGGAATATTAAAAATAGGAACTAAAAACTTCTTAAAATTATTGATAATTGAATAAATCTAAAAAACCTAAATAAATAAAATTTTTTACAATTCCTAATAGTTAATCTGAACGACTTCTGGGTGTAATTTGGGTGTGATTTGGGTATATCCTTTATTATTATTGAATATAAATATAATCATGGCAGAAATCAGCATTATTGTTTCAGCTATTGCTGGAATGGGATCGTTTTTCTCTCCTTGCATATTACCTATCCTTCCTGCTTTTATTTCTTATTTATCTGGAACAACACTACATGAACTTGGTAACTTAAATTCCGAAAAAACATCAATAGATGCAGGAGATAGCAGCATTAATTCCAACAATAACAAAAAAACTATATCTTTGCAAAAATCTACTAGACTCAATATATTTTTAAATACAGTTTATTTTGTGTTAGGCTTTTCGCTAGTATTTGCAGTTTTGGGAGTTGCGCTCAATAGTATTTTAGTAACGGTTGGAATTGAGTTTCAAAATATTCTTCAAATTATTGGTGGAATTGTAATTATATCTTTTGGAGTTTTTTTGATATTATCTTCAAAGATAAATAACTTAAACTTTGAAAAAAAATTAACTAAAATTCCAAGGTTTAAAACAAGCTATATAACTTCCTTGGTCTTTGGAATTGCCTTTGCTGCTGGATGGACTCCTTGTGTAGGCCCAATTCTAGGAAGTACATTTACTTTAGCAGCCACTTCTCCTGGAGAAGCTTATAACTTGTTACTAGCATATTCATTGGGTCTTGGAGTCCCCTTTTTGATAACAGCAGCATTTTTTTCAAGAGCAACTGGACTGATAAAAAAGATGGTAAAATATTTAAAATATTTCAATCCTGCAATGGGTACACTGTTGATAATTCTAGGGATTCTAGTATTTACCAATCAATTAAATATTCTTGGAAATTTCCCACTTGCAAATGAAATAATTAATTTAGAAAGAGGTATTTAATTAATGAATAGAGATAATATCAGTGCAATTGTAGTAGCAATAGCCGTTTTATCTATGATAGTTGGTTTCGCAGTTTATTTTAATACTCAAGGATCCGCTATAACTAGCAAGTCAAGTGAATTTTTATCTTTAGCAACAGAACAAATTAAAAATAATGGAATGATAAAAGTGGACAAATCACAATTTAAACAAGCAAATGATTTTACTGGTATTGCTCAATATATCAACACGAAGCCAATATCACTCGACAAATTAAAGGATAAAGTAGTTTTAGTAGATTTTTGGACTTATAGCTGCATTAATTGTATAAGGACAATCCCACATCTAAATGAATGGTATAAAAAATATTCTGATAAAGGATTAGTAATAGTAGGTGTGCATACACCTGAATTTGAATTTGAAAAAAATACCAATAATGTAAAATCTGCTATTGAAAAATTCGCAATAAAATATCCAGTTTTACAAGATAATGATAAAAAGACATGGAATGCATATGGAAATAATTATTGGCCAAGAAAATATTTGATTGATGACGAAGGATATATACGATATGATCACATAGGAGAAGGAGCTTATCTAGAAGCAGAAAAAGTAATTCAATCACTTTTGGCAGAAAGAGCCGCACATTTAGGTATTAAAAATATCAACCTTAATGGTTCTCAAAGTGTCGCTAATCATTCGAAATATGATTATCAAGATGTAAACTTTTCAAAAATACAATCTCCAGAGCTCTACTTTGGGTATGAATTTGCAAGGGCACCTTTAGGTAACATAGAAGGATTTAAACCAAACCAGATCGTTGTTTATAATTTGCCTGACAAAAACGAAATTAAAACTAATCTAATATATTTAGAAGGAAAATGGAAAAATAATCCTGATAACATGGAATTACAAGGAAATAATGGTAGTATTATATTGAAATATAACTCAAAATCTGTAAATATAGTGGCCGGTGGAAAAGGAAATTTGACAATATCACAAGATATGAACCTAATTAAAAATGATTTAAGTAAAGAATCATCTAATGATGGAAAAATCGTAATAGATAAACAAAGATTATACAATCTAGTAACAAATAAAGAGTACGGAGAGCATATTTTAAAAATTGATGTTAGAGGAAATGGATTTGAAATATACACATTTACATTTGGTTAGTATAGAAAGAATCTAATATGTCGCTGCTAATGGATGTAAGTACTATTGTAAGCATAGCTACAATAGTCATTTTAACTATCCTATTATCATTGTACATAAAGATATATTTAAAAACAAGGGCTGTATTTACTATAGGTTTAATATTCTTTGCAAGTATGCTGGTTGTACAAAATTTAATTGTAGTTTATGCGTATTTTGCGATGGCTCCGTTATATGCAGATGCATTATTACCATATTTTCTACTAATTCATATAGCTGAACTTGCAGGGGTTGCTAGTCTTTTAAAGATAACTCTATAGAACTATTAAATGAAAATATTGTATGAAGGAAAATATTCAAAATATACAGTTGCAAAATTTTGCTTCGTATATAATACTACATATAACAAAGACAAAAATTTTCGCAGCATTATAAAAGTAAACGCTTTTTATTTGATCATCTATTTTTAATAGTATTATATGTCAGATCCTGATACAATTCGATTGTTATGGTTTCTTTTTGCAGGTTCAAGAGGAGGTGACAATCGTATTAAAATCCTGGATCTACTACTAAAATATCCTTTAAATATCAATAGAATATCTGAAGAATTACAATTAGATTATAAAACAGTTAAACATCATATAGATATTTTGGAAAAAAATAATTTGATAACTAGAATGGGCGATAAATATGGAATTCTATATTTTATTTCCAATTATATGGAAAAAAATATAGAATCATATTATGATATAAAGAAAAAAATCAATCCTCATTAATATACTCTTTATGATCTGAATAAATTTCAAAATTTTTTTTAAACAGTTTTTTTCTGAATTCTACAACTAAAAAAATAATTAACATTATTGAACTTACTCTTTATTGCAAAGAATAATTTCATATATTTTTCGACTACAAATCGAAGGATCAAAATAGAACTTAAAATGTCGAGATATTTTACAGGATATTGTTTAATGTGAATGTAGACCATTTTTCAATCCCTTATCTTAGATGTAGTAAATGTGATGATGTTGCTAAAATTTCTTGTAGTTAATATTTAATACAAGTATTGAATTTACATAAATCATAATGAATAAGTTCTAGTAACAAAAAGAGAATGAGAAGAGTCTGACTAAAACTTCTATACTGAAACCATTTGTGTATGGTCTAGCAGTTTTTGGAGAAATATCTTAGATACGTACGTCTATGAAAAGTGAGTGTAATATGATTATAATAAAGTTTGAATTATTTAAAATTTTAGATAATATATTAAAAAACCATAGCCTTTTAGGGAAGTCAACTCAACCCTTTGAAGGCCATGGTCTGAATAGAACTTGAGATATTTTCTATTATTGATTGTATGCCCTTTTGTATAGTAAATCAGCTTGCAAGATAAACTATATAATGTTTGGAGAACGAAGTTAATGACTAAAAACCATAGCCTTCTGTTAGGGACAATGAATTCGAAACATTAGGACCGCAACAACAGCAGGCTACGGTAATATAATGCAATTAGATTTCTGAATTCTGATTATGATATATTAGTTATCAATAAATAACAAATTTTTGTAATTATAATTTACAATTTAGAATCCATCTAGAAAATATCTCTAATTGTTATTAACTATAAAAATTTATTTTTGTCAATGAAAATAGTTTTAACAACAACTTTGGTTGCAATTCTAGCAATAGGACTTGTAACTATAAACAATAGTATAAACAATGCAATTGCACAGGAAGGTGCTATTACTCCAGAAGGAATTAACAATACAATGGGTAGTGGTTCAGATATGATGAAAATGGGAAATGATAATGATGATAGTATGATGATGAAGTTGAATGGAACAATTAATGTTGAATCTACTATTGCAGATGCATTCAAATCCAAAGTAACTACTGATATTGTAGGAGCTATACAAGCAGCACAAGGAAGTGTTGGACCGAATTCTTTCGTCAAGGAAGCAGAATTAACTCATGCACATGGATTTTTGGTTTACAAGGTATTAGTAGTAGATGAGAATTTGAAAAAATACAAAGTCATTGTAGATCCAGGTAATGATCAAGTCTTGTTCAAGAAAGATGTTACTTTGTGGTATGATCAACATGAAAAAATGAAATATGGTGGTGATGAAGAAAGATATAACAAATACGGTAGTGATGGTCACGGCTACAAAGATAACAAATATGGTGACTATGATGAAAAAAATAAAATGATGATGAAAGAAAAGAAATATTAGATAAATAAAGGTAACTAACTAATCCAATAAATTAGTATGGAATCCTCCTAGATATATAATAGATCAAACAAAAGACTTGAATAAAGCATGAATAATGCTTCTGAAATATCAAACAAGATTGGATTTACAGTATCATTTTAGTTAATGGTAGGATTGATATTCTGAAAATCATGAGATAAATAGGGACTAAAACAATTCTATTTATTTTTAAATAAATTTAAATTATTAATACAATTATTTCACTTAATTTTAATTCACTTTATAGTATATTTCTAGTATGAACCTTGTTTCCGTAATGTTATATTTGGTATCTATAGAGATATCTTCATGGTTTTAACTTCTAACCAATTTTTTTCGTTATTATGTGTACTGATTATTTTAGTCATTTTTATTGCTTGGAATAATTCATTTAAAGAAGCGTATGGACATGGTCTAAGTAGAGATCAATCCCTTCCATTTGAAGTTTCTGGAAAACAAATTGCTATTGAAGGAGTAATGGAACCTCCATTTTTAAATGAAGATAATAAAAAACCTACTTTAACTGTTAGAACTTTTGATGAAAAAACCAATGAAACTATAAAAGATCTCAATTATAGAATAATTGCTAATTTTAAAAATGAAACTATATTGGATCAACAATTCCATTCATTAGATGGATACATCAAAGCAGACCTTATTCCTTCAAACAGTTCTATTGTACATGCCATAATATATCCCAATAAAGAAGAACAACAACAAATATCAAAAAATGATCAAGTACCAGTTAGTGCAAATGAGCCAATTACATTGAAGAGCAAGCTTCTTACAGACGGTGGACTGTATGATATATCAGTTTTTCTTGAAAAATCAAGTCAAGGCTTAAAATTAGACTCAGATAAAAAAGTAGATTTATTTATAAGCATTGGCAAGACAGTTCCTTTTGTTATTAAAAATTTTTATAATAATGAAAGCAGTATTACTAACATTAATAACAATGATATTGGTAACTTAACATTAAAAGTGAAAACATTTTATGATGATATTGTTGATTTTATTTATAACCAAAATACTCATACAATGTCTTTCACTATGCCATTTCGATGGGATATGGAATATGTAAATCAAATTGTTAATTTACATGAGGAAATCGTTATACCGAAATCTTATACACCGTTATTTACAATTTCTTCATTTACAGGCACTTTAAATGATATGGCAATTCCAAGAAATGCAATAATAATTGATGATTTTTCCGATCCAAATAATAGAATAGTTCATATTGTAATTGCAAATTTTAAATTAAAAGAATTTACTAGTAATATTATAAAAGAAGGAGGAAATCAGTACGCCAGATTTGAACTTGTACCAGTTAAATAATTATTAATAATTTTTATGTTTTTTTGCAAATTATGGGATTTTATTCAGACATACAAATTATTAGTTTATTCAGTTTATTTATTTACTGATTTACCTTTTTTGTTTGTTTTTCCTTATCAAAATGAATATAGAGTGGCTATCAATACAATCAAAACAATAACTAGTATAAAATTACTTGGAAAGATCAAAAAATACACAAATACAAAGTTTTTCATTATTCAAACATCTGCCTAATATTAATATAATTTGCTCGTTTAAATTTAGCGAAAGTTACTAATTATATTTTTATTAGTTTCATGGGATTTTTTAGATAAAGCTATCGATTTCTATTCCTGAATTACAAAATTGGTTATAAAGTATACTATAACATAACGTAAGAAAAATTACTAAGGTACGCTAGATAGGCGAGGGCTTTATATTTGGTTCAGAAACAAATCCCATAGAACAATTATGTGCTCAAATTGAAAATACACTGAAACTCTCGGTGTTCAAATGTCTGAGGAACCTTTATTAGCTAATATTTCGAAGGTTCTTAGTAAACTACCATCTGCTGGTGTTAGTGAGTCTAGCAATTTAGATTTGCTTGACTGTCTGTTAATAAAAGGAATACTAATTGATAGAGAAAATATATAAGTTTCAATAGTTGCT
>DATFCH010000535.1:0-16980 GCA_035253345.1 Nitrososphaeraceae archaeon | reverse complement strand
TCTGTATTTCAAAATATTATTTGATATGATAAATCGAATAAAAGTTTAGAAAAGTCATTTTTTATTCTTTTGTTACTTGAAAAAGGAAAACAGGCGAATAGGATATTCTCAATCAATAATCAAGAATAGAAACTAGCCTAACAGATTGTGCAAAAATCCAACCCTATACAAATTTAGATGCTATCTGAACCCATGAAGATGATTCACCAAGATATGCAAGAATTAACGCATCACCTTTATCCAATATTACTTCATTTATTTCCAGTTTTATATTTCCAGTCCCTGATATCTTAACAGGCCTTGTATCATCAGCTCCAGTCAATATAATAATTTGACCATTAGAGCCATTTGATATTTCAAGGTCACTATTTGTTCCTTGTTTAATCCCTAAAAGAGTATATCCAGTGTTGCCTACTGGAATCAAAGGATTTCCAGGTTCCACTAAATGAATTTTGAAGGACCCTTCAGTGATTATTCTCTGGATCTCTGATGTAACATAAGATTGTTGAGGACTTGTATCTTGTTGAATATAATCTTCATCATATTCGTTTACATTTAATTCTTGATAAGTATCTTCTTCTGGATCCTCATAATTATAGATATATGTAATATTTTCATCGTCATCATCATCATCATCATCATCATCATCATCATCATCATCATCTTTAACTACTATATCTATATCCTCATCATCAATATCAACATCAATATCATCCCAGTCTATATCATCAAAGTCAATATCATCCCACTCTACATCTACATTATCTACATCAATGTTAATTTCATCTTCAATGTTGATCTCATCTCTATCTATACATGTACCTTGATTTCCGCATTCAGGAAAATATGGTAAATGTGATATTCCCGGAAAGATATTACGTTTATCTTTATCCCCAAGATTTCTAACTTTATCTCTATCTAGATTCTTTATATTTTCGGACTCGAAAGAAGTAAAGTAAGAACCTTGAGAAATACTGCTTGGTTTGAACTTGTTATCCCTTTTTATGTTATTATCGTATTTCTTAAAATCAGACTTGGATATTTTGCTTTTGGATTTCTTAAAATCAGATTTACCGTTCTTTGATTTAATTTTTGAAAATTTTTTGGCATCAGCTGTAGGAATATCAAGATTAGATAAAATAATGCCCAAAATGGAAATCAGCAATATCCCGAATATAAAATTGAATCTAGTGATCAGTGCTATTCTATTACTTTTAAATGTCATGCCTTGTTTTAATTCTTTTGGAAATTTTTTAATTAGTATCTTTTACACTATATATTTCTACTATACAAGATGGAAATATTTACAAAGAATTTATATTATATTAGAAAGATTCTGTTTTTGATCATATAATTTATGATTCAAAATAAATCATTTGTAGTCAAAAATTTTTTGTTCTTTCAATTTATGGTTATATTTTCCATTTCTTTATTTTTTATATATCCACACTTTTCTTACTCAGAAACCATCAATACCAAGAATCAATCATCATTTGTAAAATCTATTCCGTTTACATCCATTGGGATCGAAAGTAATAAGACAGTGAATCCTGTTTTATTGGAACAATCTAAAGATTTCAACCAGGTAAGGACAATAGAAGTTACATCTGGAGTTTATATAGCTATAGGATATGGCCCAGCTAATATTATTATGATAGAAGGGAAAGATGGCATAATAGTAATAGATAGTGGTTCATCTGTAGACCAAGCCCAAAAAGTCCTTTCTGAATTTCGAAAAATTACTGATAAGCCTGTTTCTGCCATTATCTATACTAATGGTAAAGCAGATCATGTAGGTGGAGGTGGAGTATTTGTTAATGATAGCAAGACACAAGGACATTTTCCAGATATTATAGCAAATGTTGAATTCGCTGAAAATGTTTTTCCATCTATAGGACAAATTGCAAAGCAGAAATCATTTTATGATCTTTATTGGAGTGGGTTGTTACTTCCATCAGATAAAGGGAATGATATCTCTGTAAATAGTGGACTTGGACCAAATTGGAAATTAGGAAATATCTCCTATGTGACTCCGAATATCCTATTCAATGATACTCTTCAAGTAACATATTCAGGAATAAACATTACTCTTATTTCAGCACCAGGACCTTCGCCTGAACAGATTTTTGTCTGGATACCACAAAAAAGTGTCCTTTTATCCAGTGATCTTGTATATGAAGCATTTCCAAATCTTTATTCCATGTCTGGTTTAGAAGATGTTGATATACAATCATGGATCGATGCAATTGATATCATGAGAGAATTGAATGCTACATATTTAGTACCTAGCCATTTATTGCCTGCAAGAGGTTCCGAGAATGTTTCGGATATTTTGATCTCTTATAGAGACGCTATATCTTATTTGGTGCAGCAAACAATTAGATATATCAATCAAGGTTATAATGCAGATGAAATAACTGAAATATTAGAACTTCCTTCCTATCTAAAAGATCATCCTTGGTTGCAGGAAAGAACTGGTCAATTATCTTGGATAATCAGACAAATATATAGTTATATTGTAGGTTGGAATTCTGGTGATGCTACCTGGTTTAATCCAATTACTTTGCAAGAAAGAGGATCGAAAATTGTTGAGGGTTTTGGAGGATTGAATGCAACACTTGATCAGATAAAAAGATCGTTAGATAATAAAGAATATAGCTGGGCAGCAGAGCTTTCTACCTATACGATATATGCTTTTCCAGATAATAAGGAAGCTAAGTTGTTGAAAGCCGATTCACTTAGAAAATTAGGATGGGAGAATCCTACTTCCGGAGGTAGAAATTGGTATTTAACACAAGCAAACATACTCGATGGAAAAATAAATTCCTCTACCCTGCAAATGCTGCCAAATACGAACGTAGTTGATCAAATACTCCCTACACTATCAATTGACGATCTTCTCTTTAATATGCTGTTCAAACTTGATCCCGCAAAAAGCCCATATGACGACCTGACTTTAGGAATATATTTGAACGACACTGAAGAAGGTTTTACTTTGGAAATTCGAAATGACGTTGTTGAATATAAAGACTCATTTCCCGAAAAATATAACGTTGCAATATATACTGATTCAGATACACTAAAAGAGGTTCTAGTTGGCAAAGTGAAATTGCTTGACAAAATAATAGCAAAAAAAGTAAATATAGATGGAGATGTTAGAGAATTTTCAAAATTTGCAAGATCATTTGACCAGAAATTTGTTATTCCTATATTCAATAATATTGCTAACTAAATAAAAAAAGGTAAAAATTTCCTAAATCATCATTCATAATATCTAATCAGTTATTGAATTTAAAAGACTGTTGCAAAGATTATCTACAGAAATTTTAAGAAAAATAAAGAACAATTCATATACCTGTTGGATTTCATCTAGCAAATTAATCCTATA
The DNA here is from genome assembly GCA_035253345.1 of Nitrososphaeraceae archaeon. GTDB lineage: Archaea > Thermoproteota > Nitrososphaeria > Nitrososphaerales > Nitrososphaeraceae > TH1177. The sequence continues at coordinate 13,592 of DATFCH010000535.1, read as the reverse complement.
CAAGATTTTAAAATATATTACTAAAAAAGGCCATTTATAAGGAATAAATGAAGCCGATAAAATTTATATTTGTTCAATGTTACTTTTTAACTAAACCTGGGGGATTTTAACCCATTAAGTTAACAGGACCTTATTATCTTAAAATATAATTTTTATTTTAATTTTCAATAGTACACAATATCTTAAAATATTAATTTGTTGGAGACATATAAATGCAAAATGAGAATAAAAATGTGGAAGAAAAAATCAACGTCATAGGAATAAAAGTTTTAGAACAAAATGGAGTAAACGTAGATGAAATAATAAAATTATTAATATACAATGCATCTGTAGAATTTACCGCCTATTACTATTTCACAAATTTAAGAATGCATTGTACTGGACAAGAAGGAGAAAGTATTAAAGGAGTTATAGAGGATGCCCGATTAGAAGATTTGAGCCATTTTGAATCTTCTTTATCAAGAATATATGAACTTGGAGGAATATTGCCTATAGATGCACAAGAATTCATAAGGATGTCTGGATGTGAGTTTCTTCAACTACCTTCACCTAAAAGAACAGATTTAAATGAAATACTAAAAAAATGTTTAAAAGCTGAACAAGGAGCTATAGTAAATTGGAATAGATTATGTAACTTAACCATTGGTAAAGATCCTGCAACATATGACATAGCTAAGGATATTTTGAGGGAGGAAATTGAGCATGAATCATGGTTCTTGGAACTATTATATGAAAGACCTTCAGGTCATATGAGAAGAAAATATCCAGGTGAACGACCTCATACACACAAACATTCGCGATCATTAAATATTTAGCATAATGAAATAAGGATAAGAATAAGCTATAATGTGAAATAATTTCTTTATCTACCACAGAGTTATACAATAAAATTTTCTTTTAGTGTATACTTATATGACCTATTAACTTAAGAGAATAAAGTTAGTTATGAATGTCCTATCTGGTCAATGCTTATTCGATTCATAATAAAAATATAACCTCAACAGTTATATTCTCTTTATATATATTTTCTTGGCTAGAGTTTTCGGAAAACTTCTAAAGCATTAGATATATTTGATGGTGAGAAACGAAGTCATCTTTCTAATTTGAATTGGATTAGAATTTAGTTCGTAGACGATCTACAAACGTAAAAGAGTAACAGCCTCCATAATAGCTGAAACTTTAATTCATATTAGTAATTCGCATTTCTGGTTATAGAATTGTATAGAGCCAAATCTTTGAATCCAATTTAATCTAGACACGTAACTTCTCTTCTAGTTTGTAAATATTACAAAGCCTAAGATAAAAAAGAAAGAACAGAAAGAAAATGGAGTATCTAAAAGTGACGATATTTTACGCTTTGTTTATTTAATTGAAACTTAATAATTACATTGGCTAGTTGACAATAACCTCATACATTATAGATAATACGACCATCAGATCAGTGAATATCCTCTCTGAAGCAATTTTCATAAGAGATGAAATGAGAAATAATGCTCATAAGTATTTGTGGGTTCATGCTAACGAGATTGAAGATGTATTTCCATTGCAAGATATGTTTGGACTTCATCCATTAACTGTGGAAGCTGTTTTACATGAAAATCAGCCTTCTAAGATTGATGAATATGCTAGATATATATTTGCAATAATTGATGGAATTGCGGAGCTAAAAGAAGAAAATGTTGATAAAAAAGATGAAGAGAAACTATCATCTATGCAGATAATCGAAGATGATTTATATATGTTTCTTGAACGAAGGTGGATAATAACTGTAAATATTTATAATCAACATTTCGTTGAAAATATAAAGAAAAAAATTAAGGCTGTGATTCAACAAAACATACGAAATAATTCTGATTTGACTTCGTTTACAGTAGACGATACAAGCTTTGAGAAACAAAAAAAAGACACATTGAAAAAAAATGAGTTAATTTTTAATCTTGCATTGGAGGAAATGGTGTTAACCTACTATCCAGTTATAGATGATATAAATTTAGACCTTGAACAAACTGAGGAGGATATTTTAGATGAAACTAGTCCTAGTGATAATAAAAGAACAAAATCCCACTTATCGCATATTCTATTACTTCGAAAAAAAATAAGTTTTATAGAACGTACTTTAGGAATGATGTCACAAGCATTTCAAGATTTTGTTAATATAAAGACTGTTGTAGATACTAAATATGAACAAATTGAATCCTCTGAAGCTTCTGGTACTCCATCGATAACAAAGGATTTTAACTCTATAATTCTCCTCAATCCTGAATCAATAAGAAAAATGCGTTCACTAAACGATAGAATCATTTACTTAAGAAATGATATTGAAAATATGCATCAAAGAGTAATCAGTTTGAGAGAAACTCATAATTCTTCATTAAGTGCCAATTTGAATGAAACAATTCGAACATTAACAGTAATAGCTACAGTCGTGTTACCATTAACATTAATAACTGGAATTTATGGAATGAATTTTAAATTTATGCCTGAATTGACTTCTCCTTTTGGTTATTATTATGCTTTAGGATTAATTGCAACGATTGGAGGAGGAATGATTTATTATTTTAAAAGAAAAAGATGGATTTAGAATTCATGGTCACAGTTAGATGGATAATACCTGTATTAGTTCTAAAATAAGAGTCTATTAAGAATACTATTTTTATAGATTTAGCTGTTAATGTTAGAAACCTTTGCATTTATTGACTAAATATAAAATTTGGGATATTTGAGAGGAATCATTCAGAAATTCTAAATATTGATTGTTTTATTTTTATTAATTCCTATTTTTATACATTGAAAATTTTATAGAAATAATTATTGGCTTATCTTAAGGAATTTATATAATGAATATTTTAATTTTAAAAATGATGGTTTATAATTTACTTTGGATTTTTAAATGCAGCTTTAGGAAACCCAATCTTTATTGGGTGTCTGAATGCTGGATGAATCATAACTAATTCTCCTTTATTTAGTCTAACAATATTTTTTCGTGTACTTTCATCAAGCATTGAATAGGGAACGGTTGATAATTCAGATAATCCTAGCTTTGCTGTTATATGTAAGTCTGTATTTTCTTGTAATCTATAATCTGTGGCACTTTTGAATTGCTGTGCTGAAAATAAAATGGTCCCTCGTGTTCTTCCAGCAATGACTGTTCTCATTATTTGATCTGAAACAGCATTCATTATTCCATTTTGAGATTTAGGGATGTATCTATTAATTTCATCAACAAAGACTAAAAGATATTGGAGCTTTTTTCGGTCATTTTCATTGTTATTCTTATATCTACCACCTATGTTGGGATTATTGCTGCTATTATTATCAAGTTGGTAGTATCTTGCAGAATACATTTCATCAATACTCTTCATTACATCTCCAACAACAAAGGCTTGTACCTCAAAAGAAGATATCGTAGCCACGTCTATTACAAAAACTTCGCCTGGCTTGATTTTCTTTATCTCGTCTCCAAGATATGTACTGGTCTTCTTTTTATCAATAAACATAGGAGATCTTCTAAACCTTTGTAATCTACCTAAAAAATACAAAAGATTAGACTTGTTTGATACTATTTCCTCAGGAAATTCTTTAAATTCAATGAGATCGCTCCATGTATTGATATCCTTATTTTGAATATTACCTTTTAGTGGCCAGTATTCATAAATATAATTTATTATTGATGAAAAATCATGATGTAAATCATAAGGCTCAGAAAATAACAGTTCAAGTCTATCGTATACATCTTTTAGTTCATAAGAATATGTTTTGTAATTCTGTGGTATATGGATAGAGTTAGGTTTGCCATCTTTTCCTCTTGGAAGATAATATGTTACATTTTCAAAAGGTTCTATATCTAAATCAAGTGCAGCAAATAATCTTTCAGTTCTTTTCTTGATATCTTTTTCTTTTTTGTCTATGTATAGTAAATCTTGCTCTTTTGTGTTAAATAATATTAATGCAACATTTTGATCCATTTCTTTTAGTTTTTGATATGATGACTGCAACAAGAATAAAATATAGGAGCTTTTTCTGTTTCCAGATATTCCTGATGCATTTACATGTGCTGTATCTGCACCAGCAAGATATGTTATGTCTAATGAAATAGGAACTTCAAGTCCATTGGTTGTTTCAATTACACCTGCTGGTATAGGATTTACCATTTGAGGAATTCCCAAGGCAAATATTATTTCATCTTTTGTTGCAAATCTAACTGATTTACCTACTCCTACAGGAAAGGATATAGATATTCCTTCTTTGTATCCTTGTGCTTTAACACCTGTATTAGCCATTATTGCAACTTTTGCCAATACAACTTCTTTCCATCGCTTCTTAGAAAGTAGTTCATTTCCTTTTTCCTTTTCCTTTTCCTTTTTTTCTCGCTTTAATTGCTTCTTTGTTAGTAATATTTTATGGTTAAAATTAGATAAATAATTATAATATTCATGGTCAGTAGTAGCAACTGCTTGTAATTCTTTTAAAATTCCAATTGTTCTACTACCAAACAAATTATCTACTGTAACAAAGTCAAAAGAGTTAATGATTACGTTAGGTTTTAGGGCAAACCAAAATTCATCCATTGTATTAAGAAAATTTTGAGAAGCAATAGTTTTCCCAATCTCGTGATCTAAAGACTTTGTAATTTTATGTGACATAGTAATTAATATTGTATAATAGATAACATTAGTAATGAATATTGTATAATGGATGTATATGTAGATAGAGGTTGTCTAAATGATGTAGGTAACACTCTTTTCTCAAATTATTAAAACAAAAATATAGATCAAAATTTTACCTATTTTGTAAAAAATAATACTATTCTTGAATTTCTCTAACTTCATTTTACCTTCCCGAACTTAAATAGCCAACATATGTAAGATAATATGTATGCCCTCCCCATTTCTAATGGATTATTTTCTGTTTGTTTATCGTGAATAGAATCTTTAGTAAATTCTCGAACCTACTTATTTGATTTTATTTTTTCTATCGATTTTACTCTTATTTCGAGGAATCCTAATATTATAGATTCAATTCAGAACAATTTAAAATTTCAAAAAATTCTTATTTTTTCCTAAATCTTATCATCGAATATCCTTTGGATATGGATTAAAAATAAAGGATTTATTACTAGTTTGTTAGACTAGTTAGTTAGTGATTTAGTTATTTAGTTACTCAGGGTTGCGTTTCGATCTGTCCAGGTATAGTAGTATTGCCAGCTGGCATTGTATTGTTCATTCCACCAGAAGTGATTGCACCTTCCTGTGCAAATGCTAGAGTTGCATTGGATGTTGTAGCATTTCCAAGATCTATAGTTTCATTGACTAAATCTTCTGTTTGAAAACCCTCTTGAGCAAATATATTGTTTATTCCTGAAAGACCTATTGCCAAAATTGCTATTAAAAAAGTTGTTGTTAAAACTATTCTCATTAACAAAACTATAATATTATAGTTAATAACAGTTGGCTATATTTTTTTATTAAGCATAAATTTTATTTAGGAAATTGAATTTGTTTTATAATTATAGTAATTTTTTTTATGAATTAGAAAATGTTCGGGTGTATGCGATAAACTAAAACAAAGATATATTGATAACAACCTTGATTTAAACACAAATTAAATCTGAGAGATAAAATCATGAATATTATAGATTAATAAAAAAATAACCATTACAATTAATTTTTATAATTATTAAAATCGTTAAATTATTACAAATGGTTATTTATTGAAATTTGATAAAAAAATTTGTGATGAGAAAATAAGGACGTTTATGAATTAGTCATATTCTGTTGTAAGGCACCTTTTAACATATCAACATGTTTTTGACGATCGTTTCTAATAGTTTTCCATAATTCTGCCAACTCTGTTCTATTGCTGCTTTCTGCATCATTAATATATTTGTCTACTGTATCGTATAAAAAGTCTGCATCTTTGCCTAGCGAGGATAAAATATTGTATGTGGAATTATCTAATCCAGTTTTTTCGCTCATGATTAATAATTCACTTCAAAATATAAATAGGTTAAATCTTAATAATGTCAATCTATTATATTTAAAATTTGATTAATATCCTGCTTTTGTATGTCAGAAAAAAATTTTGTATTTACAGCAAAATAGTAATGTTGAAACCCATTTTTAATCCAAACTTTTCATAATATTTTACCTATAAACCCCAACAATCTAAATATTTTAATTCAATTCTATTCTTTATTGTATTGTAAGCATAAATAAAAAAAATATCTGCATACTATTTATAAAATGATCTGTTTTTATTTAGATAATTTATCTCAAAGATATTAATAAATTATTGCTACCTATCACCCAATGAGCAAAGATAATAAAAAAAATAGTAATAGAGGACTAGCGTCTGCTGACGAAGAAACAAGAGAACGTGTGGCACGTGAAGGTGGAAAAGCACCGCATGATGAACGAGGGTTACAAGCAACAGACGAAGAAACAAGAAAAAGAGTAGCACGTGAAGGTGGAAGATCCTAACAACAAAAAAAATAGATTATCTAACTTCAATTAGATAATAAAGAAATTTTTTTATTTAAAATATTTGTCGCTAGAGAAGTATATTATTTGTATTTGTTATCTATTTAAATTTAATATGATATATGTTGATTTAATCTTTAAACGAATATCGATAACTATAAGACTAAAAAAATAAAGGTTTATTGTTATTGTCTTACTATATTATTTTGTTTAATTGTATTTACTTTTTCTAATAATCCTTTTAGTTTTACAGGTTTAGCAATAACATCTTCTATATTTAGTAAGTTAAAAATAGAATGACTAATACTTTCTATACCAGCAGCAGTCATTAATATAATTGGAATCTCCTTATTCATTCTTCTAATAATTGATGCTAATTCTACTCCATTCATTTCAGGCATTTTAATATCAATAAGTACTAAATCATACTGATTATTACCATTACTATTTTTCATAAATTCCTGTAATGCTATTAATGATTCCGAATATGCACTAACACGTGCTCCTTTGCTTTCAAAGTACTTCTGAATTATCCTTAGCGTATCTCTATCATCATCTACAACTAAAATATTTAACAAATAAACTATCACACGTATCTCTACCTAATTACATAATCCTAAGAATTTCTTGGTTATCATTTATTGTGTCATAATATTTTGTTTCTTGATATATTATTTGAGCAACATAGTTGTCTATTCCTAATACTTCTGCTATATGCGATGGATCACTATTTAGAATTGTTTCAATTGTAAATCCTGCATTAACAATAGATTCAATCAGACCTTTTGGAATATTGATATTTTGTAATTGTTCGTCTATCATAATTCTAGTTTTACATTTTTCTATAGTTATACTCTCTTTTGTTATTGTTGACAATATTCCATATTTTGCAAAATTGTTATTAATAATTAGATATAAATTTTGATTAAAAGTATAAAAGATGTATAAGAAATAAAATCAAATAAAGGCCAATATTGATATTATATTTTATAATTTTAGTAGAAAATGAAACTTAAGTATAAACCACAAAGACATTTATTAAAATATTTTACTCTAATTATTATATAGTATTTGTTACTTTTCAATAAAATGAAGAATAAATCTTCAAATAACATTATAATTACAATAATGGTATTTGTTGGAACATTAATTGTCATTTCAGCATTAATGAATGGTAATATTTTTGTAAATGCCCAACAACAAAAATCACCACAAAAAGTAGAAGCACCAGAAAAAGGAACAGTTTTTGTCTTTAATGAAAAGAGTAGACCTGCAAATGACCCAGAAAAATGTGCTGCATTAGCTAGTGTGGTTAAAGGAAAAGCAGTGCCAGATTATAATTTATGTGATATTGTAGTGTATCGTCAAGCACCACCAATAGTTAGAAATGATGGAATGGTGATGAACAATTTCTCCGGAATTGGTCACTATATTGAAATGGTACCAGCAGTAACTAATGATACAGGACAATTTGCTTCTGCAGACACAGCTGCTGCACAACAAAAAGGACAAAACCAATCAAACCTAAAAGTAGCCTTTGGTGAATTTGCCTTAATAGACCCCGAAGTTGTACCGGTTCAGCAAATTATGGGAAAATATAATTGGACAGAAACTGCATTGCATCATCACTTGTTAAATGAATCACCAAAGATATTATTTTTGCACTGGTCTGTAACTGGTGATGCTAATGAACTGATAAAACAAGCAAAGGAAATGATAATGCAAACAGCTACCTATCAAAATCTTACAGGTAATACACGAACGCCAACATCTGGAGGACCATAACATAAAATACTATTTAGTAAATAAATTATAACTCAATTTTTTCTTTTTTTACTTTTTATTTTAGAATGTAAATTTAACAATATTTTATTAAAAACCGTATTATCATCATTATCTTTTTGAGTCTAATTATTATGTATTCTACTTCTGTTATGATTTATGAATTTCATAGGTATTATTTATTGCAATATTTAATAATAATTTATATAAAATGATATCAAGATGGTAACTTATTGAATAATTATTAATGCAATAATTGAGATCATACAATATTCATCAGATCAGTAGACAAAGAAATAAAATAGCAAAATATAGATTTCATAAATATTTTTGAACCAAATTTTTTTAGCTTTTTTATATCAAAGTGATTTATTAAATATAGTATAATCAGCTATGTGACGTCATTCAATAGAACTAACAATAATACAATATATAATTTACCTGGTTTGGATATAATTAAGGATCAGGATAAAGATAATGAAAAATTGATGACACTTAGTATTGGACCTCAACATCCTGGAGCTGGTCATATGCCCATAATAGTAGTAGTTGATGGAGATATTATAGTTGATGCTGATCCAGATGTTGGTTATGTTCATAGAGGAGAAGAAAAAATGTCAGAATTTCGGACGTGGATGCAAAATGTTCCTCATACTGAAAGACCTGTAATTCATGATTCAAGTAACATCTTATTTGCTTATTGTTTAGCTGTTGAGGAATTATTAGATGTAAAAATTCCCTCAAGAGGACAATACTTAAGAGTAATAATGGCAGAATTAGATAGAATTCATTACACCCTGTATTGGTTAGCTATCATGGGAATATTTTTAGGTCATTCTACAATGTTTATGTGGCCAACCAAAGACAAAGAATTCTTTACTGAATTAGCAGATATGATATCTGGAGAACGAATAACTCATGCATGGGTAATTCCTGGTGGAGTAAGAAATGATATACCAAATGAGTTTCTTTCTAAAGCCCCCAAATTCCTTGATTATTTTGAAAAAAGATTAGATGAATACGATAAAATATTTTATGATAATCCTTTATTTAGACAAAGAAGTGAAAATGTAGGAATTTTAAGAAAAAATGATGCAATAGCTCTTGGAGTAACAGGTTCGGTAGTAAGAGCATCTAGTGTGAATCATGATATTAGAAAAAGAGCACCATATGGAATTTATGATCAACTTGATTTCAATGTTAATACAATGAAAACCGGAGACTCCTTTGCAAGAAGTATCTTGCCAATTTATGACATAAGAGAAAGTATCAAAATATTACGTCAATGTATAAGAGATTTACCTGAGGGAGAAGTTAAAGTTAAATTGACCCCTAATTTTAAAGCAAAAAAAGGAGAATCATTCTCGAGAGTAGAATCTGGAAGAGGAGAACTTAATCATTATATTGTAAGTGATGGTGCTCCAAAGGCCTATCGTCATAAAATTAGCCCACCATCATTAAAAAATTTACTTGCTTTGCCATTTTTATTGAGAGGAGCTACATTAGCAGATCTTTTGCTTATTTACTGGAGTTTAAATATCTGGCCAATCGAAATAGAAAGATAAGAAAGATAAAAAAAAATAGGTATGTTATTTGTTTATTAATTGCTGAATCATTGTTGGACAATTAGATTCTATCCATTCACTATTCAGCAAGTATTATATTATATTATTATATATAAGACATAAAAGCTTTAAAATCCATAGTCTCCAGTAAATTTAACAAACTTAGAGACCACAGCCGACATGCATTCATTAAAGTTTTGGTAATCAATTGAATTTAATAAAATATTTAGCAATTAGATAGAATTTTTGTAACTCTGTACAAGTAAAAATAAATAAGGTTATGGAAGTATGTATCTCATTTTATCTATTATATATGACTATTTTAATAATTCTATTTGTTATTTTGAAATAATTTATCATATTATACATTAGTTTTAATCCATAGCCCAAGCAAATATTACGTGAAAGGGCTATGGATAAATGTGGATTTTACCTTATTTTTGGTAATTGTAACTGTTTATAATATTATAAAGCAATTGGAGATAATTGTTATTCAAGCCATAGCCTCCATAGAAAATAGAAGTGATAATAGTGTTTAGCAAGCAAAAATGATAGGCTATGCCTTAATTATGCCTTATTCTTTTGCAGTTAGATTATTCATCATTAACTAAATAAAATTTGGATAACTTTGTTAATTGGTAAAAATTTTTAAATAAAAAAGTCAGTCCTTAAGATCGGATCAGATCAGGAATATAAAGACTATGACTTCACTTTCTCTACTATTCCATTAAATATAATATATAGAATTTATTAAACTGGGATAATTATTTTAAATCCATAGCCCTTTTCAATTGAAGGAATAATAGAGCTATGGATAACGAAGATCACACTGACTTATGATACATATAACATGTTACTAATAATATATAACAATTAAAGGAGTAATTATTTTCACAACCATCTATTATGCAGAGTAAATTAATTATCTATAGTCAAAAAGAAGGCGATATCAGAGCAATCATTTTGGATTTTGCTTAAAGCAAGTACAACATCAAAATATAAAAAAATTATTTGTAAATTCTTGTTGTTGTTGTTATTGTTATGTTTTGTAATGTATACTAATATAATAAACTAGTTAAAACAAATAAACTATTTTTACCATACTATTTTATCTGGCAACAATAAAAAAGATTAAACTGCGTTCCATTTTGTATGGCTAATATTGTTGTATGAAATTACCTTTTGATATAAGACTCGAGCAGATTTTCCTTAACCAATTCTATTAGTTGACCAATTGATATTGGTTTGTTAACAAAAAGAAACTTTTCTTTATTATATCTTACATCAGAATATGCTGACATTAGTATTACTTTAAGATCAGGATTGATTTTTATTAATTTTGTACATAATTCGTTGCCATCCATTATAGACATTCTAAAATCTGATATTACCAATCCATAGCCTTCTGGACATTTTTTGATATGGTTTAATGCTTCAAGAGGATTAGTAAAACCACAAACTTTGAAACTATTTAATCTTAGAGCTTCTGAAAATAAGTTAACCAAGTCTGCTTCATCATCAATTATAGCAATGGCTTTGGATAACATAATATAACTAGAGTATTGTCTTATTTAAGTGTGGATTTGAGATTTAATTTAAGAAAATTAATCAAAACGTGAGATTTATAATCACATATATTGCAAATACTATCTTTTATATTCCTGAGACTGGTTAAATGATGATTTTTTTCACATTTTCTTGTTTTTGTTGTAAAGGTTATAGATTTTTCATTAACTATGTGATTACTTCATGATGCATATATTTATCTACTATATCTATAATTTTACGAATAGACAAAGGTTTTCTGAAAATCTCTAAATTCAATGAGTTATTAATAATATCAATATACGCAGTGATAAATACCATCTGAATACTTGGGTTGAGAGTATGTATTAGATTGGCTAGTTCGCAACCGGTCATTTGGGGCATTCGATAGTCTATTACGACAAATTGGAGTTGTGTTGGATTCTCACTAATATAATCAATTAGAAATTGAGGATTTTCAAAACCTCTAACTGTATATCCATCCATGTTAATAACCTCAGTAAATAGGTTTAATGTATCCTCATCATCATCTACTACAGCTATTTGTGGAGACAATAAATCCAAATGCAGTCATCTAATTTGAAATGGTTTACATAGTATTTATTAATATTAAATTATAAAAAATCTTGTTCATATGTTAAAATCTAATATTTACTTTCTCGTAGTTTAATTATCGATATTGACTAAAATGCTAAAAAAATATTATTTGTTATGTCTCTCCCTCTCTCATATATTCCGGTAGTTATATCCAGTTCTTTTAGAGGACCTATAATTAGACATACAATACCTTCATTTAGAAGGCTACAGTATAAGAAGAAAAAACATGGAAAGACTAAAAAAAATTTTTGAACAAGAATAATAGAAAAACATTTGACGATCTTTTCAAAATTGCATCATTATACACTTATGCTAGTTCGTATGCTGTCAAACCAATATGGATTAACCTAATTTTTGTCAGTTTCGCTTTACAATTACAAGGCTTTAAAGAAAAATAATAAAACAATGGTCATATCTATTAATAATAATAAATCTAAAAATTGATAATTTTAAATCTACATTATTCAAAATATACTAGAAAGATGGGAACTTTAACATATTAAAAAAAAGGGCAGCGATTAATCAAGGAAAATGTTGTTATCTTGATACAAACACTATAATCAACAGACGCAAAACGTAAGAACTTTTACAGAATTACTATTAATATATTCATTGTTTAAATAGTATAATAAATTACTGCAATGACAATTAATTTGTCTCCAATTCTTATAAGCAATTAAGAATTATTTTGATTGCAAAAGACTAGTAGCACCGACCTTCCGGAGATAATCTTTATCACCATTCATTGTTTGTCATTTGTTCTTCGGAAGGTTTTATACAAACAATTACAATTAATTTATCTTAAAGCCTTATAATCAATATAGAATTTTTATTCATGACTAAAGTCTTTGTTGTCAGGTCGGAGAATGATTTGCTTGCATTAGTGTCCATTCATTCTCCGGCTTTAATAAAATATTATTACAATTTATCTCTAATTTTTATAAACAATATAGGCTTCTTTCTTGTAATCCAAAGACCTATAACACTCCTTCCGGAGAACACTTGCAACCATAGTCGGTTTCTCATATATTTCTCCGGAAGATTTTACTATTTGACCTCATGTTAAGTTATCTCAAATATCTATAACCAATATAGAATACTTTTCAATACACCAAAATCCTTCAAAAATAGGTAGACAAATATAATATCCCTACCTGAGAATGATTATCTTATTTGTAGTTCATAGATTTATTCTCAGGTTTCTAACTATCTTTATTTAGATAATTTTATTTTACATTTTACACCAAATACCCTTCTCAAATATTAAATAAAATGTTACAACAATCCCGGTGTTTAATCAGGATATCTTAACCAAATCCTGAGAATGAGATTAAGTCCATGATCTTTCTATTCATTCTCCGATATTTTATTAAAATAAAAATCATCTTAAATTTCACTATATGCATTTATCTTATTGCTTAAACAAATAGTAAAATTATTTTTAATTAGAATAAAAAATCTATGCAATCCTCTGGAGAAGAGTTTTGCTTTCTTGGATTATTATATTCTCCGGTTTTATCAAGATTTATCGCTCTCCGGTTTTTTGTTAATATCTATTGAAAGAGCATATAATTAAAAATATTATTTTTTAATATCAGTTAAAAGATTAATCAGAATTACTTTG